>DASYUQ010000005.1 GCA_036001065.1 Candidatus Methylomirabilota bacterium | reverse complement strand
GGCCGTGGCCAGCGTGGGTACGTGCGCACCCACGTCCTCCTATAGAGACGCTGGCTGCGGTCGAACCATCTCCTGAACACCGCCCATGTTCGCGGCCATGTGCCGCTTTCACCTGCGAGCTTATTTCGGATCGGGGCTAGGTCGCGCTATTCGATGACGCCCTTGGCGCGGAGCCGGGCGATCTCCCCGGCACCGAGCCCCAGCTCCTCCAGCACCGCCTCCGTGTGCTCGCCGGGTAGCGGGGCGGCGTGGCGGACGACTCCCGGCGTCTCGGAAAGCTTGATGGCGATCCCGAACTGCCTCACCTTGCCGAACTTCGGGTGCTCGGCCTCGACGATCATCTGCCGGTGGTTGATCTGGGGGTCGTGCACCGCCTCCTCGACGTCGTATACCTTGCCGACGCACACGTCGGCCTTGACGAGCCGCTCGTACCAGTCGTCGCGGTCGCGCGTCTTGATGATCGCCTCGATCTCGCGCCGCGCCGCCTGTTCCTCGGCGTTGGCCGCGCGCACGAACTGATCCGGCTGGCGCGCGAAGCGCGCGAGATCGGGGCGGCCGATCGCCTTGCAGAAGTTCTCCCAGAGCCAGGGCTCGGTGCAGCCGATGGTCAGGAGCTTGCCGTCGCGGGTCTCGTAGATGGCGTAGTAGGGGTAGGAGCCGCCCAGGAACCCTTCGCCCCGGCGCGGCGCGACCCCGTCGCTGAAGAAGAACCGCATGTTGGGCGTCGCCGCCAGCAGCGACACCGTGGTGTCGAGGTAGGAGACATCCACGTGCTGGCCGCGACCGCTGCGCTCGCGGGCAAACAGGGCCAGCACGATCCCCAGCGCGCCGTGCAGGCTGGCGCCGGCGTAGTCGGCGATCAGGTTGAGCGGAATCACCGGGCGGCGGTCGCGCTCCCCGATGAGGCCGAGCACGCCGGCCAGCGAGATGTAGTTCAGGTCGTGGGCTGGGAAATCGCGGTAGGGGCCGTCCTGCCCGAATCCTGAGAGCGAACAATAGACGATCCGTGGATTGAGGGCTCGGAGCGTCTCGTAGTCGGCTCTGAGTCGTTTCATGACGCCGGGGCGGAAGCCCTCGACGAGGACGTCGGCGCCGGTGGCGAGCCGCTGGAAGATGGCCTGGCCCTCCGGCGACTTGAGGTCGAGGGTCAGCGAGCGCTTGTTGCGGTTGACGAAAGCGAAGGCGCTGCGCCGCTCCGCGTCTGCGCCCCGCGGGCGCTCGGCATCCGGCGTCTCGATCTTCAGGACGTCGGCGCCCATGTCGGCGAGCAACATGCCCGGCAGCTCGGCGGGCGGCACGCGCGCCAGCTCGAGCACCTTGATCCCGTCGAGCGCTCCCATCGGCGCCTCCTTGCTCTCAGCCGGCGAGGAGCGCCGGACTCACTCGACGTCTCCCACCAGGCGCGACGTGAGCGCGCGAATGTCAGGAATCTCCTCGAGATGGTCGAGCTGCTCGGCGATGGCCGCCGCCTCGTCGCGGGGGATCGCGGTCGACGCGCAGGCCAGGAACTTCTCACGCAGGGTCTCGGCCGAGAGCGGCCGGTCCGGATGGCCGGTGGCGCCCCGCGGCGGCGCCGTCAGGACGCGGCCATCGGTCAGCCGCACCGTGACCCGGCTCCAGGCGTGCTCCTCCAGCCGCTCGGACAGCGTGTCGTCCCCGACCATCGTGACCTTCGGCATGAGCGCGCGAATGGCGGGATCGCGCACGTCGCCGTCCTCGAACGACGCGAAGTCCACGCGGCCGTCGACGACCGCGGCGGCGGCGCAGAACTGCATCGAGAACTTGCGCTCGAGCGCCGTGGCCGGGGCGGGGTGGATGAGGACGCCCGGCGTCACCCGGTTGACGCCGACTTCGATGGCCGCGATCTGCTCCGGCCGGAGCGCATGGCGACGGCGGAGGTCGATCAGCGCGTCGATGGGCGAATGGGTGAGCGCGCACGACGGGTAGGGCTTGACGGCGACGCCGGTCTCCACGAGATGCCAGCGCTGGCCCAACCCGTCGAGCGCCGCCCCCAGTGACGCCGCCTCCCCGAACGCGGCGACGTAGCCCTGCCGGCCGTCCAGCGCGCTGTCGGAGGCGGTGAACCCTTCGCGCGCGAGCGCCGCCGCCAGCACACCGTTTCGCGCCGCATGGCCGGCGTGGTACGGCTTGGTCATCGAGCCGAAGTTCTCCTTGAGGCCGGAGGCGAGCGAGGCGGCCAGTCCGAGCGCGTGGCGCGTCTGGGCGAGGTCCAGACTCAGCGCGCGCGCGGCGGCGGCGGCGCAGCCGAGCGTGCCGAGGGTGGAGGTCGCGTGCCAGCCGCGCTGGTAGTGGCCGGGATTGAGGGCCGCGCCGAGCGCGGCGCTCACCTCGAAGCCGACCACGTAGGCCAGGGCCACCACGCGGCCGTCGGCCATCTCGGCCTCGGCGCAGGCCAGCGCCGTGGCCAGCAGGGGCACGCTGGGATGGCCCATGAGGGCGAACGACGTGTCGTCGAAGTCGTGGGCGTGGCCGGCCACGCCGTTGGCCAGGGCCGCCCACGTCGGCGCCGTGCGGAGGCGGGTCCCCACCACGGTGCAGACCGGCGTGCCGCCCTCGGCCCGCGCCACCTCGCGGACGATCCGCGCCGCCGGCTCGCGGGCCCCGGCCAGCATGACGCCGAGCGTGTCGAGCGCCGCCCGCCGGACCTGGGCGAGTCCCGACCGCGGGCAGTCGTGGAGCGCGGTCTTGACGACGAACTCGCTGAGGCGCGCGCTGGCGGTCACGCCAGAACCTTATCCAAGGCACTCAATTGTCGCAATACCACTCTCAGACAGCCCCGTCGACCATGGTTACGGGTAGTGTCCCGCTGAGTGTGGACATCGGACGGCCATCCTTCAAAATCCACCCGCCGCAATGATCGCACAGGGATGTGCGCTACCGCGGCCAGTACATGATAACGCTCACGCCCACGAGGCAGATCGTTCCGCCCAGCAGGTCGTACCGATCAGGCATGATGCGGTCGATTCCCCATCCCCAAAGGATCGACAGGACGACGAACCACCCGCCGTAGGCTGCATAGACGCGGCCGAAGTGGGCGGGTTGGTACGTTGGGACGACCCCGTACAAGATCAGCGTCACGGCGCCGAGGAGCCCGATCACCCAGTGAGCCCCGTTCCGCCACCACTGCCAAACGAGATAACCCCCGCCGATCTCGCAGAGGCCCGCGAGGAGGAAGAGCGCCACCGAGCGAGTGATCTGCATCACGGACACCTCCCACCGCGGTTCACCGCAGTGCCCGCTTCAGCGTGTGGGCGACGACGCCGTCGAGCCGGTCGATCTCCCCGACGAACCGCCGCTCCTCGTCGGCGGACATCGCCGGCTTCCAGCCGCGCTGATAGAATGCCTTGAGCCATGCTCGCCGGTTCGTCATCTCGATCTCTGGTCGAAATCCTTTGGAGCCCGCGCCGCACTGGCGGCAGCTGTCCGCGAACCTGCCTTCTGGAAGTCTTGAAGAGACGCGCGAGCACAAGTCGACCTGGTCTCCATCGCCCCCAGCGGCATACACCGCCCAACTCACTGCGGAGCCAGCGCTGAAATGTCTGCTCTCTTCACGCCACTGCGCTGCGGCAGACGAGAGAAGCTGGAGTGTCTCACGGTCTCCGGGCTGTAGCAGAGGCGGTGCCTTGCAGAAGAGTTCGCGTTGGTCATTTGACTTTCTCAGCGCAGTAGCTCATTTCGCATTGTGGAAGATCACACCGAGAGTGTACCGCGAACCCAGCGTCACCCTGCTTACTCCGTGGCGCATCGTCGCGCGGTAGTAGCCGCGGGCGCCGGCCACCGGGCGGTAGCGGGTGGTGAAGATGACGATCTCGCCTTGCTCGGTCGTGATCGCCTCGCCGCGGGACTGGGCGCGCGGGCGCTGCTCGACCAGCAGGAACTCGCCGCCCTCGTAGTCCAGGCCGCGACGGCTGAGGAAGCCGGTCAGCTGCAGCGGGAAGGCGATCTCGCCGTAGAGATCCTGGTGCAGGCAGTTGTAGCCGCCGGCCTCGTAGTGCAGGAGCAGCGGCGTGGGCTTGGTCTGTCCCGCGCGCCGGCACGTTACCAGCAGCCGGTCCAGGCTGGGCGGATAGCGCGGGCGCGAGCCGAGGGCCTCCTCCCAGCGGTTGGCCAATCGCGCCAGCGGAGGATAGGCGTGCTGGCGCAGCTCGGCGACCAGCGGGGGCAGCGGCGCCGCGAAGTACTTGTAGTCGCCAATGCCGAAACGGTAGCGCTCCATGTCGACGCGGCTGCGGAAAAGCGCGTCGTCGGGGTAGAGGGCGATCAGGGCCGCGCACTCTTCGGGCGTCAGCACCGGCGGCGTCTTGGCGTAGCCCCGCTCCCAGAGCGCGCGCTCGATCGCCGCCCAGTCGAGCGCAGCGAGGCGCTCGGCGATGGTCATCGCAGGTCGAGCGCCATCAGCTCTTCGTCGTAGTACCGGCGCGCCTCCATGGGCCTCGATCCTATCGCCTCCGCTCTGGTAATGTGCAGCCATGTTCGTGGCCGGGATCGACGTGGGCGGCACCTTCACCGACATCACCGCGGTGGAGACGTCGACGGGACGGGTGCTCGTCACCAAGGTGCCGTCGCAGCCGCTCGACGAGGCGGCGGCGGTGCTGGCCGGGCTGGCCGCGCTCGGGATCGACGCCAAGAGCGTGCGACGCCTCGTCCACGGCACCACCGTCGGCACCAACGCGATCCTCGAGCGCCGGGGTGCCCGGGTCGCGCTGCTGACGAGCGCGGGCTTCCGTGACCTGATCGAGATCGGCCGCACCAAACGCAACATCCCGGCGCTCTTCGTCCCCACCTTCGTGCGCCCCAAGCCGGTGGTGGCCCGGGCGCTGCGCTTCGAGGTGAGGGAGCGCATGCTCCACGACGGCCGCGTGCTCGTTCCCCTCGACCCGGCGGACGTCGAGCGGGCGCTGGGCAACCTGGCCGCGGCCGGCGCCGAGGCGGTGGCCATCTGTCTCCTCCACGCCTACGCCAATCCCGAGCACGAGCGGCGGCTCGGCGAAGCCGTGCGGGCGCGGTTCCCCGCGCTGCCCGTCTCCCTGTCGGCGGACGTCGTCCCCGAGTACCGCGAGTTCGAGCGCTTTTCGACGACGGTGCTGAACGCGTACCTACAGCCGCTCCTGGATCGCTATCTGGCCGGGCTCGAGAAGCGGTTGTTCGAATCGGGTTACGCCTACGGCGTGCTCACGGTGGGCTCGAGCGGCGGCATGATGACCGTGGAGACGGCTCGCCGGCTACCGATCAAGACGATCTTCTCGGGGCCAGCCGGGGGCGTGAGCCAGGCCTGCTTCGTCGCGGGTGAGGCCGGCGTGAAAGACTTCATCACCTACGACATGGGCGGCACCAGCACGGACGTGTGTCTGGTGCGCGGCGAGCGGCCCCTGACGTCCACCGACAACCTGATCGGCGCCTTCCCGGTGAAGGTGCCCCAGATCGACATCCGCACCGTCGGCGCCGGCGGCGGGAGCATCGCCTGGGTCGACGTCGATGGGAGCCTCCAGGTCGGTCCGCTGAGCGCGGGCGCTCATCCCGGCCCCGCCGCCTACGGCCTCGGCGGCAGCGCGGCGACGGTGACCGACGCCAATGTCGTGCTGGGCCGGATGGGAACGGCGCGCCCGCTGGGCGGCACGATCCGCCTGGATGGCGCGCTCGCTCGGCGCGCCGTGGAGGCGCTCGCGGGCCGCCTGGGCGGTCTCGGCATCCGCGAGCTGGCCGAGGGGGTCGTTCGCATCGCGGTGGCGCGGATGACGTCGTCGGTCCGCGAGATCACCATCCAGCAGGGCCACGACCCGCGCGACTTCACGCTGGTCGCCTTCGGGGGGGCGGGGCCGATGCACGCCATCCCCGTGGCCGAGGAGCTGGGCATTCCGCGGATCCTCGTCCCGCTGCATCCGGGAAACTTCTCGGCGCTGGGGCTTCTGGTGTCGGACGTCAAGCACGATGACGTCCGCACGCGCGTGGGGCTCCTGGCCGAGCGCGCGGCGACGCTGCCGCAGACGTTCGCCGAGATGGAGGCTGCCGCCGGGCGGCGGCTCGACGCCGAGGGTTTCGCCCTCGCCGCGCGGCGGAGCGAGCGCTCGCTCGACCTGAGATATCTGGGCCAGGCCTTCGAGCTGAACGTTCCCCTCCGGCCGGGCGCCCCGGACGTCGCCGCGATCGCCCGCGACTTCCACGGCCGGCACCTCGCCGCCTATGGCCACGCCGATCCCACGGGTGAGGTCGAGCTGGTCAACGCGCGCATCGCGGCGTACGGCGTCGTGGACAAGCCCGCGCCGCCGCCCTCGCGTAGCCCGGTGCTCCAGGTGGACGAGGCGCTGATCGGCCGCCGGGAGGTGTGGTTCAGCGGCCTGGCCCACCCCTGCCCGGTCTACGAGCGCGAGGGCCTTTCGCCGCGGGCGGCGGTGACCGGTCCCGCGATCGTCGAAGAGTTCGGCGCCACGACCGTGATCTTTCCGGGCTGGCGGGCGGCGGTGGACGCCGTCGGCCACCTCGTGCTGGAGCGCGCATGATATCCGATCCGATCACGCTCGAGGTCGTCCGCGAGGCGCTCTCCTCGATCGTGCGCGAGATGCGGATCACCCTCGTGCGTACGGCGTACTCGTCCATTCTCTACGAGGGCGAGGACTTCTCGTGCGTGCTCATGGACCGCCGGGCCCAGATCGTGGCCATGTCGCGCGGCCAGGACCACCCGCTGCACATCGTGCCGATCGCCTGGTCGATGAAGGCGGTGCGCGAGAAGTTCGGCGACGACATCCACCCCGGCGACATCTTCCTGCACAACGACCCCTACACCGGCGGCACCCACCTCAACGACGTCGCCATGATCTACCCGATGTTCGCCCCCGCCCCGCAGGAGACGCCAGCCCGGCAGGGGACTCCAGACGAGCTGTTCCTCTTCCCGGTGGTGCGCGCCCACTGGGGCGACGTGGGGGGCATGAGCCCGGGCAGCCTCAGCGGGCAGGTGACGGAGATCTACCAGGAGGGCGTCCGGATCCCGCCGCTCAAGGTCTACGAGCGGGGGCGCCCCAACCAGGCGGTGCTCGACCTCCTGTTCGGCAACATGCGCGGTCCCCGCGACCGTGAGGGCGACTTCCGGGCGATGATCGGCACCTGCCGAAAGGCGGCGGAGCGCGTGGAGGCGCTGCTGGGACGCTACGGCCGGGCCACGCTCGAGGCGTGCATCACCACGCTGCTCGACCGGGCCGAGCAGCGCATGCGCCAGCGGATCCGCGAGCTGCCGCCCGGCGAGTATTGCTATGAGGCCTATCTGGAGGGCGGCAGCGAGCGGCTGGAGCCCCTGCGGGTGCTCGCGATGATCCGGATCGCCGACGACAGCGTCACCGTGGACCTCACGGGGACGTCGCCCCAGACCGCGGGGCCCACCAACGTCGGGCCGGCCATGGCTCCGACCGGCGCCTTCACGATCCTCAAGGCCTTCCTGGACCCCGGCGGCGAGATCAACTCGGGCGCCTTCCGTCCGCTCACGGTCATCGCGCCCGAGGGCACCATCGTCAACGCGCGCCGCCCGGCGCCCTGCGGGGGGATGGTGGAGGTGAAGTACTGCGTGGAGTCGGCGGTGATGGGCGCCCTGGGGCAGGTGCTCGCCGGCCGGGTGACCGGCGACCTCAAGGGCGGCGGCAACCACTGCTACATCGGCGGCCCCGACGGCGGCGGCACCTTCATCTTCTACGAGTACCCGGCCGGCGGCACCGGCGCCTTTGAGGGCGGCGACGGTAGCAACGCCGTCAGGGCCTTCACCGAGAGCGACATCACGACGATCCAGCCCGTGGAGGCGGTCGAGCAGAAGTATCCGCTGCGCGTCGAGCGGTGCGCGCTGCGGCCCGACTCGGGCGGCGCCGGCCGCTGGCGCGGCGGGCTCGGCCTGGTGCGGGAGATCCGCGTCCTCGCCCCCGCCGCTCAGCTCTCGGTCCTCGCCGAGAAGAGCCTGCTGCGTCCCTACGGCGTCTGCGCGGGGCTCGCGGGCGCGCCCAATCGCTTCTACGTCAGCCGCGCGGGGGCTGCGCTCGAGCCCTCGCCGCTCCCCGGCAAGGTCAGCGGCTTTCCCCTCCGGCGCGACGACGTCGTCGTCATGGAGAGCTCGGGGGGCGGCGGCTACGGCGACCCGCTGGAGCGCGATCCCCGGATGGTCGCCGCCGACCTCGTGGAAGGGCTGATCACGCCGGAGGCGGCGGGCGGGATGTACGGCGTCGTCGTCAACGCCGGCGCGGTCGACGCGGCGGCGACGGCCGAGCGGCGCCGCGCGCTCGGGGTGGTCCGCGTCGTGGTGACGCTGGGCCTCCGCGACGACCTCGACGAGTCGCGGGTGCGCCAGATCGCGCTCGAGCGGTCCACCGCCGAGCGACTCGGCGCCGGCCCCGGCGACGTGGTCGAGGTGATCAACCCGGGCGGCGCGCCGCTCCGGGCCTGGGTCACCGCGATCCTGCCGGCCGGCGCCGCCCGGGCCGAAGTCTCGCCCATCGCGCTCACGCTGCTGGCGCTCGGGCCCGGCGCCCGCGTGGAGCTCCGCCCGCTCGTCCGGGCCGGGCGTCCCGTCTAGTGCCGTTCCAACTATTCGCGCCAAGGGAGGCGCCGTGCATTACACGTACGTGTTGCGGAGTGATCGAGATCAACGGCTCTACACCGGAACGACGCACGACCTCCGCACCCGAATCAAGCTGCACGCTGACGGAAAGGTGCGCGCGATCGCTTACCGACGGCCACTGGTACCCGTGTACTACGAGGCCTGCCTGAGTGGCGATGATGCGTTTCGCCGGGAACGGTTCTTGAAGACGGGGAAGGGTAAACGCTTCTTGCGCAACCGCCTCGCGTCGTTCCTGGCCAGATTTAGTACCAACAAGTTGGAACGGCACTAG
>DASYUQ010000004.1 GCA_036001065.1 Candidatus Methylomirabilota bacterium | reverse complement strand
CATGTAAGTACCTGATCTTTTAAATGGTGGAGGGTAAGGGATTCGAACCCTCGACCTCGGCGTTGCGAACGCCGCGCTCTCCCAACTGAGCTAACCCCCCGTAGGTCAAACGTTCGTAGTCTACATTAGCGATCGCTGCGCGTCGCGTCCCTGGTCGCATTCCCAGCAAAGAGCGTGAGCAGGTCCATGGGGAGCGGGAAGAAGGTCGTGGTGTTCCGCTCGGAGGCGATCTCGCGCATCGTCTGGAGGTAGCGGAGCTGGACCGCTACGGGATAGCGGGTGAGCACCTCGGCCGCCTCCGCGAGCTTGGCCGCCGCCTGGAACTCACCGTCGGCGTTGATGACCTTGGCGCGCCGCTCGCGCTCCGCCTCGGCCTGCTTGGCCATCGCGCGCTGCATGTCCTGGGGCAGGTCGATGTGCTTGACCTCGACCGTGGTGACCTTGATCCCCCAGGGGTCGGTGTGCTCGTCGATGATCCGCTGGAGCTGCTGGTTGATCTTGTCGCGCGACGACAGGAGGTCGTCCATCTCCACCTGCCCGAGGACGGAGCGCAGGGTCGTCTGGGCGATCTGCGAGGTCGCGTAGAGGTAGTCCTCCACCGAGATGACGGCCCGCTCGGCGTCCACCACGCGGAAGTAGATGACGGCGTTGACCTTGACGGAGACGTTGTCGCGCGTGATCACGTCCTGGGGCGGGACGTCCATGGCGATGGTGCGGAGACTCACCTTCACCAGTTTGTCGATGAGCGGCACCAGGAACACGAGCCCGGGGCCGTTGCCCGTCCCTCCCGGGTTGAAGATCGACCGCGCGGACCGTCCGAGACGGAAGATCACCCCCCGCTCGTACTCGCGCAGGATCTTAACGAAGGAGGCGATGAAGACGAGAATGGCGACGACGACGACGGCCACGAGCAGCAGGTCCATGTTCATGGTGCCCCTCCGGTGTTGCCGGCTTTAACGACCTTGAGCGTCAGCCCCTGGACGTCGACGATGCGGACCGAGGCGCCCTCGTCCACGGGGCCCTCCTCCGACACCGCGCGCCAGATTTCCCCTTGGACTGTCACCTGACCCCCGGGCGCCAGGCGCTCTCGGGCGACGCCCGTCTGCCCGATGAGGCCCGACGAACCCAGCAGCGGCCGGCGGGCCAGCGCCCGCACACCGGCCGTCACGACGAACGCGAACAGGCCTGCCGTGGCGCCCACGGTGGGCACGAGCACCCACCACGAAATTCGGAACCCGACCTCGGGCGCGTCGAAGAGCATCAGCGAGCCGAGCGCCATCGACACGGTTCCCCCGATGGCGAGGACGCCGTGGCTCACGATCATGATTTCGGCGATCAGGAGGAGGATCCCGAACAGGATCAGCAGGAGGCCGGCGTAGTTGATGGGCAGGCTCTGAAAGGCGAAGAAGGCGAGGATGAGCGAGATCCCGCCGATCACGCCAGGCAGGATGGCGCCCGGGTTGTAGAGCTCGGCCAGCAGTCCGACCATGCCCAGCATCATCAGAACGTAGGCGACGTTCGGGTCGGTGATGACGTTGAGGAAGCGATCGCGGAAGCCGATCGCGATCGGCTGGACCGGGGCTCCCCGCGTGGCCAGCGTGACCGGGCCCTTGGTCGTCTTCACCGTTCGCCCGTCGATCTTCTCGAGCAGATCGGGGACGGACTCGGCGATCAGGTCCACGACCTTGAGCCGCACGGCCTCGCGCTCGGTGATCGAGACCGACTGGCGGACGGCCTTCTCCGCCCACTCGGCGTTGCGGCCCCGGTCGAGGGCCACCGTCCGGATGAAGGCGGCGGCGTCGTTCTCGATCTTCTTCATGCTCTCCTTGTCCACGCCCCCGCCCAGCGCGACCGGATGCGCCGCCCCGATGTTGGTCGCGGGCGCCATGGCGGCCACGTGCGCCGCCAGTGTGATGAAGACCCCGGCCGAGGCGGCGCGCGCTCCGGTAGGGGCCACGTAGACGATGACGGGCACCTCGGAGTTCAATATCCGCTGGACGATGGCGCGCATCGACCGCTCGAGCCCGCCCGGGGTGTCGAGCTGGATGATCAGCGCCTGACTCCGCTCGGCCTGCGCGCGGTCGATGGCCGTCCCCACCAGGCGTAGCGTCACGGGGCTGATGACGCCGTCGATCTGGAGCGTCGACACCGGCCGCGACTCCGCCCGCGCGGGGTCCACTGCCAGGAACGAGGCGATCAGCGCCAGGGCCCAGCTCGCACCGCACCGGCTCATCGCTCGAGCGCCATCACTCCGAGCAGCTCGAAGAGCAGGTTGGCGGCCAGCAGGGCCGTGACCTGGCCTGGACCGTCGTACGGCGGCGCGACCTCCACGACGTCGGCGCCCACGAGGCTCAGCCCGGCCAGCGCGCGGACCAGCGCCAGCGCCTCGTAGGACGTCAGGCCGCCGACCTCCGGAGTGCCGGTGGCCGGCGCGTACGCCGGGTCCACGGCGTCGATGTCGAACGAGCAGTAAACGGGACCGCCGCGGAGTCGCCCCAAGCGTTCGGCGACGCGGTCGGCGCCCTGCTCCTTGACCGCCTCGATGCGGACCACCTCGATGCCGTGCTGGTCGTGGAAGGCGAAGTCCTCCGGCCCGTAGAGGGGACCGCGGATGCCGACCTGGATCATGCGCCGCGGGTCGACGAGCCCCTCTTCGACGGCGCGCCGGAAGGGCGTACCGTGGAAGAACTTGCTGCCAAAGTATTCGTCCCAGGTGTCGGGATGGGCGTCGAAGTGCACGACGCCGAGACGGCCGTGACGCCGCGCCAGCGATCGCAGGATAGGAAGCGTCACCGAATGGTCGCCGCCCACACAGAGCGGCATAGCCCCCGCCGCCAGCACGCGGTCGATGGCCTTCTCGATCGCGTCGTAGGTCCGCTCGATGGAGATCGGCACGACGTCGATATCGCCGCAGTCGGCGACGCGCAGCCGCTGGAACGGGTGCACCTTGAGGACGGGGTTCCAGGGCCGGATGAGGGAGGACTGCTCGCGCACGGCGCGCGGCCCGAAGCGCGCTCCCGTACGGTAGGAGGCACCCCCGTCGTAGGGCACGCCGAGCAGCGCCACGTCGAGTCCGGCCGCCGACTCCGCGGCGGGCAGCAGCATGAAGGTCGCGATCTGCCCGAAGCGCGGTGAGACGAAGGGGTCGCGGGGCTGCGGCGGGGCCATCAGAGCCCGGAGGAAAGGTCGGCCACGGTGGAGGCGAGCAGCGCGACCTCCTCGGGCGAGTTGAAGACCGAGAAGCTCGCCCGCGACGTCCCCACCACGCCGAGCCGGCGCATCAGGGGCTGGGCGCAGTGGTGACCGGCCCTCACGGCGATGCCTTCGGCGTCGAGCAATGCGGCCACGTCGTGAGGATGCAGGCCCGCGACGCTGAACGCCACCACCGCCCCGCGCTCCCGGGGGCCGTAGACGCTCACGTCCGGAGTCGCGGCCAGCACCTCGGCCGCCTGCTGTGCGAGCTGACACTCGTGCTCCGCCACTCGCTCCATCCCCAGTTTTTCTAGATATTCGATGGCCGCCGTCAGCCCAACCGCTTCGGCGATGGGCGGGGTACCGGGCTCGAACCGCCAGGGCAGATCGTTCCACTGGGCGCGGTCGAGCCACACCTCCTTGATCATCTCGCCACCGCCCCGGGTGGGTTCGAGGCGCTCCAGCACCTCGCGGCGGCCCCAGAGCACGCCCACCCCGGTCGGCCCCAGCATCTTGTGGCCGGAGAACACGTAAAAGTCGCAGTTCAGCGCTGGAATATCGAGCGGCATATGAGGCGCGGCTTGAGCCCCGTCCACGACGCTGAGCGCCCCGGCCGCTCGCACCCGGGCGCCGATCGCAGCGATCGGGTTGATCGTGCCCAGCACGTTGGAGACGTGCGCCACGGCCACGACCCGCGTGCGATCCGTGAGGAGCCGGTCGAGGGCGTCGAGATCGAGGACTCCCTCCCCCACCACCGGAACGGCCTTGACCACCGCACCGCGAGCACGCGCCGCCATCTGCCAAGGAATGATGTTCGAGTGGTGCTCCATCTCCGTGATGAGGATCTCGTCCCCGGCCCGGAGCGTGCGGCCGAGGGCGTCGGCGATGAGGTTGAGCCCGTCGGTCGTCCCTCGCGTGAGCACGACTTCCTCGCGATGGGCGGCGCCGATGAACCGCTGGACGCGGTCGCGGGCGGCCTCGTAGAGCTCCGTGGCCTCCTCGCCGAGCGTGTGGATCGAGCGGTGAACGTTGGCGTGGGTGCGCTCGTAGTAGCGGGCCATCGCCTCGATCACGGTGCGCGGCTTCTGGCTCGAGGCGGCCGAGTCCAGATAGACGAGCGGGTGGCCGTTGACGATCCGCTCCAGGATCGGAAAGTCCGGGCGCGTCAGCTCGTCGAGCCTCATCCGACCTTCCCGAGCGCCTGGTCCAGCACCGAGAGCGGCAGCGTCACGCAGCGCATCCGGGTGGGACGGATGTCCACCTGCAGCACGTCGAGCAGGTCGGCCGGGCCGACGCGCGCGGCCCGGGTCGGCCTGCCCTGGATCAGCTCGGCGAGGACGTCGGCTGATGCCGTACAGATCGCGCAGGAGTCACCCAGGAAGCGGGCGGCCCGAATCGTTCCGTCGTCGACCTTGAGCATCATCCGCACCCGATCGCCGCACAGAGGGTTGACGTCCTCGGCCACCGCATTGGCCTCGGCCAGCTCGCCGCGGAAGCGGGGCTGGCGCCAGCGTTGCCGGATGACGTCGCCATAGAGCGCCGGCCGGAGGCGGGCCGTCCCCGCCGTGCTCATTCGAGCTCCCCACGCGCGGCGCTGGCGCGGTACGGCGGGAAGCGATACGCCATCTCGCGCGAGAGCAGGCCTCCGTGACCGAGCTCCGCCAGCTCGCGATTGCCGATCGACTCTCCCGTCAGGATCCGCGGGAGGACAAGGTCGAAGGTCGTGGCCTGGGAAAACATCCCGCACGTCGGCATCCCGAGGACGGGCGCCCCTTCCCAGCGCGCGACCCAGAGGAGGCTGCCGGGATGCGCTGGGGCGCCGTGGCGCTCCATCCGCGCGCCGAGCAGCTCGAGGCCGCCGAAGACGGGATCGAGGGGATCGAGCGCGCTGGCGCCGGCCACGATCAGCAGCTCGGCCCCCTCGCGTTGGAGGGCCAGCAGTTCGTCGGCGACCGCGCGCGGCGAGGCGCCGGCATAACGGATCGCCAGCAGCCGGCCGCCGAACCAGTCGATCTTCTGCTTGAGCGCGGCCTCGAAGCGGGCGCGCTGCTTGGCGTCGAGGTTCTCGCGGGCGACGGCGCCGACCGTCGTCGGACGGAAGCTCTCCACCGCGAGGAGCCCCCCCGCCGCTCGCGCCGTCCGTTTCACGGAGACGATGGTCTGCTCGGCGATGACCAGCGGCGTCACCTTCGCCTTGCCGACCGTCTCGCCCGGCTCGACGGGCTGCCCGTCGAACAGCGTGAACACCGAGACGCCTTCCTGGGCGTTGACCGCCGCCAGGGCCGCCCGCGCGATGGAGAGCAGCCCGCGCCCGGTCGCCACCAGTGTCCATTGCCCGCCGCTGTAGCCCTTCACCTCGACGCCCTCGCCGGTGACGGCGCGGGCCAGGCGACCGCCCGCCTCCTCCTCGTGCAGATCGCCGGGCTCCATCGCCAGGAGGTGAATCTCGTCCCAGTGGGCCGCCAGCACGGCCGCGGCCGAGGCGGCGTCGAGCCGCGCGCCCTTGGAGCCGACGATCTTCCCCGCCGCGTCCCGCACGTCGTGGCAGAGCACCGTTCCCGTCAGCGTCTCGACGGTCGCGGTGTCCCGGCGCTGGGCGATGGCCTTCATCAGTCCGCCTGCGGCCTCGCCGCCGCCCTGCGGCTTCGCACACCCATCACAGGCTCGCCTCGGGCGGGCGGACCTGCGGCCCCGCCGCCGCCCTGCGGCTTCGCACACCCATGCTGAGCGGCTGGCCGGTGCCGCCGCCGCGCACGGCCTGGATCTCGGCCAGGATGGCGAGCGCGATCTCGGGCGCGCTGCGAGCGCCCAGGTCGAGCCCGATGGGGACGCGCACGCGCTTGAGCTGGGCGTCGCTGGCGCCGTCCTCGCTGAGGAACTTCAAGATGGTGGCGCCCCGGCGCGACGACCCCAGCATCCCGATGTAGGCGACGGGCGTGTCGAGGGCGTAGCGCAGCACGGGCAGGTCGTACTTGTAGTCGTGGGCGACGAGGACCAGGGCCGCCGCCGGTGTCAGCGCGTAGTTCTTGATCAGCTCCGACGGGATGCCGACCCGCAGCTCGTCGACCTCCGGAAAGCGCTCGCGCGTGGCGAACCGCGGGCGGCCGTCCAGGACCACCGTCCGGTAGCCGAGGCTCTTGGCCAGCGCGGTCAGCGGCATCGCGACGTGGCCGGCGCCGACGACGACGAGCAGGGCCGGCGGCGCGAACACCTCCACGAAGGCGCGGAGGCCCTCGATGAAGAGGGTCTGCGAGGTGCCGCGGGCAATCGCTTCGCGGGCCTCGGCCGCGAAACGCTCGTCGAGGAAGGCGTCGCCCAGACTGCCCTCGACGGTGCCATCGTCCAGCACGAGGAGCCTCCGGCCGGCGACGTCCGCATCATCCAGGCGGGTCACCAGCGCGCCGTGGCCGCCGGCGGAGGCGTGGGCGCGCACCCGCTCATAGTGATCGAGCGCGAGCGGCTCCACGAAAACTTCGATGGTGCCGCCGCACGTGAGGCCGATCTCCCAGGCCTCCTCGTCACCGAGATTCAACTCGAGCAACTGAGGACGCATCGTTTCCAGTACTCGCGCGGACTCCTCGATGACCTGGGCGTCCACGCAACCCCCGATGGTCACGGAGCCCAGCACGGCGCCCCCCTCGGCCACGAGCATCTTGGCGCCTTCTTTCCGAGGGGTGGTGCCCCGGGTGTTGACGAGGGTCGCTACCGCCACCCGTCCCCGGGAACGCCGCAATTGGTCAATGTGATCGAAGAGTTCCGCCATGGCATCCCACATCATACGCTCCGGGAGAACAAAACGAAAACCGGCGAGCCGGCCGGACGCGATGCGCGGGGTCACGCCCCGCGCCTGCGGCGTCTTAAGCGGCGCGCTCGGTGGAGGGGGCGGACGGCGCCGCGCGCCGACGCCGCGGTCGGAGCGTACGGGCGAGGCGCAGCGGCGCGCGGTCGGCGTCGGCGCCGCGGCTGCTGGTGAGACCGACCCGAGCCAGGCTGAGCAGCGCGATGCCGGTAATCAGCAGCGTCACCGGCTCGCTGGTTCCGAGATGGAACAGATCGGCGGGCAGGAAGTCGAAGAAGAGGGCTTGCGCCTGCGTGGGCGCGTGGAGCACCGCGAGCAGCAGTAGCATCACGGCACTGATCAGCCTTCGCACCGGCGCCAGCCCTCCTCTTCGACGTGGAAACGTTGGTACCCCGAATGACTGCAAGCCGGGGGCCACGATCGAACACGTCAAATCGCGCCGGACGGCGCCCGCTCATCTGCAAGGCGTTGCACAACTCCCGCAACGAGCCGAACGTCCTGTGGCGCGTCCTGCGGAGATTGTCGTGAAACTTACAGCGATAGCTTGCGAGCCAGGTCGCGGAGGGCGTTCAGATTGTGGGCGGGGGCGAAGTCGTCGATCAGCGGCAGCGCCGCCGCCATCCCGCGCGTGAGCGGCTCGTAGGAAGGGTTACCGAGCAGCGGGTTGAGCCAGATCACCCGTCCCGCGCGGCGCTTGATCCTCAGCAACTCGGCGGCGAGCACCTCCGGCTCGCCGGTGTCCCACCCGTCCGAGACCACGATGACGATGGTCTGGCGGTCCACCAGGTGCGACCAGTCGCGGTTGAACTGCGCGATGGACTCTCCGATCCGCGTGCCACCCGACCAGTCCCGCACCTCGGTGAGGCGGCGCAGCACCTGCCGGTAGGAGCGCGCCCGCAGGTGCTCGGTGACACGCGTCAGGCGCGTCGAGAAGGTGAACGTCTCCACGCGGCCGAAGACGCTCTGGATGGCGAAGAGGAACTGCAGGAGGAAGCGGCTGTAGAGGTCCATCGAGCCCGAGACGTCGCACAGGAGCACCAGCCGCACCTTCCGCCGTTTCCGTTGGCGGTACCGGAGCTCGATGAAGTCGCCCCGGCTGAGGTTCGCCCGCAGCGTCCGGCGGAGATCGACGCGGCCCCGGCGGGCGAAGGGGCGCCGCCGCCGGCTCAGGCGGCGCGCCAGGCGGCGCGCGATCTGGACCGTGAGGCGGAAGACCTCGTCCAGCTGGTCGGCCGTGAAGGTCGCGAAGTCCTGGCCGGCCAGCGCCTCGCGATCGGAGACGCCGGGAACGCCGAGCGGTTCTCCGGTCTCGGACTCGCCCTCGTCTCCCCACGTCTCCAGGGCCAGGGTGTCGCGCTTCTGGCCGCCGGTCTTGAGCAGCGCGGAGGCGTCGGCCTCCTCGGCGGGCGGCACCGCGATCAGCCCCGGGATCCCCTCGGCCGCCTCCAGCTGCGCCCGCCAGAAGGACTGGAAGCAGCGGTCGAAAGTCGCCATCTCCTCGAGCCGGCTGACGAAGACGGTGCGGAGCGCGAGGCGAAGCTCCTCCCGATCCGCGACGTCCACGTGGTCGAGGGCGCGCACCGCATCGGTCACCTGGATCAGCGTGGCGGGAACGCCCTGCTGTCGCAACAACACGGCGAACCGGACCATGGCGCTGCCGAGGTCGCGCGGCGCGACCATCTAGTGCCGTTCCAACTTGTTGATACTAAATCTGTCCACGAACGACGTACACGGTGCCTTCCTAGGCGCGAATAGTTGGAACGGCACTAGCTCTGGGCGGGCAGGAACGGGGTGAGGCCGCTCTTGGCGACCTCGGCGCGGAAGCGCTTCATGTCATCGGCGTCCTTGAGAAGGACGCCGAGCGTCTCGTGGACCAGCGCCTCCTCGAGGTGGTCGGCGTGCAGCGAGACGAGCGCCTGCGCCCAATCGAGGGCCTCGGCGACCCCCGGCACCTTGCTGAGTCGCACGCGGCGGAGGGCCTCCATGAAGCGCGCAACCTGCACGGCGATGCGATGGTTGATGCCAGGCACCTTGAGCTCGACGATGCGTACCTCCTTCTCGAAGCTCGGATAGTCGATCCAGAGGTACAGGCAGCGGCGCCTGAGCGCGTCGGAGAGTTCCCGCGTGCGGTTCGACGTCAAAACGACGTGCGGCGGGTGGGTCGCCTTGATCGTCCCGATCTCGGGGATCGTCACCTGCCAGTCGGAGAAGACCTCCAGCATGAAGGCCTCGAACTCTTCGTCGCAATTGTGGGTGACGACCTGATTGGCGACGAAGTATGGATGGCCGTCGATGACGAAGTCGTAGACTGCTTGTGGCCCCTCCACCGTCTCGATCGACGTCACTTCGCCGAGGACGACACCACGCTGCAGCAAGTCGTCGAGTTCGGGCGCAGGAAGGGACCCAGCGATCTTCCGCAGCGAAGACACATTGGGACGAACCCGGCCAGCTAGGATGTCGTACACCGTCTGATGGGATGGCATCCCATTCAGAACCCCCCGTCCCCGAATCGGGCTCAGGGCCGCCGCCACGAGCTGCCGCGGCAGAGTCTCCGTCCGCGTGAACCGACGAGTCGGGGGACGCTGGATGCGCGCCTGCTTTGCTGGCGAGCAGAAACCGACCGCCTTCACAAACGCCCCGACGTCCGACGCCGTCAGGGCGAAAAACGGGCCCCTGCCGAAATTGCCGGGATGGGTACGCATCCTCACGATGTGACTGTCCACTCCCAACGAGCTCAAAAGACATTGAATCCCGACGAGCAGATAGCGCGACGACGACGCGGCGGATACTTGGTGGTCACCAACCCAGCCCTCGCCGTCGAAAAACCCTCGCACGAACCCCGCCCGCTTGGCCCGCGGTAGCGAAAAGACGAACTCCGGTACCATACGCGGCCGGCTGCGGACCATCCCGTGACCCAACACCCGCCGGAGGAAACGCCCCAGCGGGAGCGAATGGCAGGTCAGCTCGTAGTTCTCGTGCGGGCCTCTGACGATTCTCGGGCGCTGCCCGAAAGCCTCCTCGAACTTCCGGGCATAGACCTCCAGATTCGCTCGATCCTTGTCGGCGATGCAGAGGCGAGCACTCCTGAAGCAGCCGTCGGCGACGATGTATCCAAGCAGCTCGTAAAAGGCAACGGATTGGCAGACACCATCACGGTGTCCGTTTTCAGAGCTTGTCAATGAACCATTCGGCCCGAGTTCGAGAACCAACTTCTCCAGGACTCCGGCCCGAAGGGAGTCACGAGGGGAGACGGGTTGAATGACATTTCGAAGATGACTGCGCGAGACGCCGATCTGGTCGGCGAACTCGAATCGCGGCTCTGCGGGCTCGGTCTCCGGCAGGTTCTTATGGAGCGGGATCCTATCCCCGACCCGAAGCTCGGCCGCTTGGACGACTTCGTAGCCAGCATCCGAATAGCGAACGAACCGATGCTCGGGGGTGACCTCGAGCAGACGACCGCCGACCAGGATCTGAAGCAGGGAAGGCGCCGTCCGGGGAATGACCTTCCTCACCCTGGCCCGAGCAGCCTGAAACTCGTCCGGGGCGAAGCTCACCAACTCGTCTCCGGCTTGGACGTCTTGCGCTCTCTTTACTCCCGAGCTGGTGGTGATGAGCGTGTCAGCCGCCACACAGCGGTCCACCTCGTCCACCAACAGGACCGGAGCACGATGCTCTTGGCTGATGGCCTGGAGCAGCGGGCGGCGCAGGAGGAAGGGCTCGGAGAAGATCTCGTGCTCCTTCTCCCCCACCGACCGGCTGTTCGACTCCTCGGTGAGCTTGATGTGGAGGAGCTGCTTCTGGTAGTTCCACTCGTAGAGCGCCGTGGAGGCGTCGAGCCCTTCGTAGCACTGCAGGCGGATGAGGTTGGTCCCCAGCATCCGCGCCATCACCTTGGCCACTTCGGTCTTGCCGACGCCGGCGTGGCCTTCGATGAGCAGCGGCTTACCGAGCGCGAGGGCCAGGTGGACGGAGGTGGCGATGGGAGCGTCCGTCACGTACTCGGCCGCTTCCATCAGCTCCTGGATCTTCTTTATCTCGTGGCGCACGTGGCACTATTGTACATGAAGCCTCGCGTAGTCCTCCGGCGTGTCGACATCCGCCGGCATCGCCACGTCGAAGTGGACCAGCTCCACGCGCTCGGGCCGGGCCTGGACGACGGCCCGCGCTCCGGCGTCACCGCTGAGAGCGGCCAGCTCCCCGAAGACCTCCGCCGCGAACAGCACCGGCGTGCCCTGCGTGCCCCGATAGGCGGGCGCGACGATGGCTTTCTCGCCGCGCGTCCAGGCGGCCAGCAGCGCCGGGACGACGCCGGCCGGCACCCGCGGCTGATCCCCGAGCGCGACCAGGACCGCGCGCGTCCACGGCTTGAGCGCCCGGACGCCGACGGCGATGGAGGACCCCTGGCCGTCCTGCGGACGCGGATTCCTGGCGAAGCGAACGGGCAGGCCGGCCAGGGCCTCGCGTACCGCCGCCTCGTCCTGGCCGGTGACGACGACGAGGTCCTCCAGGTGAGGCGCAATCGCCTCGACGCTGAGGCGGACGATCGGCGTGCCGCGGAGCGAGAGCAGGAGCTTTTGGCGGCCCATGCGGCGGGCAAACCCCGCCGCCAGCACGATTCCCGCGATCACGATGACGAACGAGAGGTCAAATCACACCGCGCGGCGAGTGTCGTCCAGGGCTGCGGACCCAGGAAACGGTGGAAGAGACCGGGTGGGGAGCGTGGCGTTCGGGACAGGGGAGGGCTCCCCGGCGAGTTGCCTTTCGAAGCCGGGGAGCCCTCCCCTGTCCCGAGCGCCGATGGTCGCTACCCGCGGGCGCGTCTCACCGCTTCGGTGATCGCGCGCTTGGCGAAGACGCGGCAGAGGTGCGACTTGTACTCGACGGACCCCTGGAGGTCGGCCTGCACGTCGACGCCCTCGGCCGCCTTCTGGGCGGCGGCCTCGATCGTCGCGGCGTCGAGCTTCTTGCCGACCAGCGCCGCCTCCACGCCCTTGGCCCTCACGGCCTTCGTCCCGGCGCCGGTCACGCCGACGCTGGCCTTCGTGCTCTTGCCCTCCTTGTCCAGCGTGACCATGGCGGCGACACCGACCACGGCGAAGCGCGACGCGGGATGGGGGAACTTCATGTAGGCGCCCCCGCTGCCCGCCGGCCAGAGCGGCACCCGGATCTCTATGAGAATCTCGTCGTCCCCGAGCGCGGTGGACATGAGCCCCTTGAACCAGTCGTCGACCTTCACCGTGCGCCGGCCCTTGGACCCTTCGCACACGAACTCCCCGCCCACGGCGATCATCGTGGCCGGCTGATCCGCCGCCGGATCGGCGTGGGCGAGCGAGCCGCCGAACGTCCCCAGGTTCCGCACCTGGGGATCGCCGATGACCGACGCCGTTTCCGACAGGATCGCGCACTTGGACTTCAGCAGCGTGGAGGACTCCACCTGCCAATGGGTCGTCATGGCGCCGATGACGATGGTGCCGCCCTCCTCCTTGATCCCGCTGAGGCCGGGCACCCGGCGCAGGTCGATGAGGTGCTTGGGCTGCGCCAGCCGGAGCTTCATCATCGGGATCAGGCTGTGGCCGCCGGCCAGGAGCTTGGCGTCGTCCTTGAGACGTCCCAGCAGCCCGAGCGCGTCCTTGACGCTGGTCGGAGCGTGGTACTCGAATGCAGCGGGGTACATGGCGCGCGCCTCCTATTTCTTCGCTGCCTTGACGGCCCGCCAGATCTTCTCGGGCGTCAGCGGCATGTCGATGTGGGCCACGCCGAACGGCGCCAGCGCGTCGATGACCGCGTTGGCGACCGTGGGAGTGGATGCGATGGTGCCGGTCTCGCCCGCGCCCTTGACGCCGAGGGGGTTGACCGGGCTGGGGGTCACGGTGCGATCGGTCTGAAAGGACGGCAGCTGATCGGCCTTCGGCATCGCGTAGTCCATCATCGTCGCCGTCAGGAGCTGGCCGTCGTCACCGTAGACGCCGTGCTCCCACAGTGCCTGGCCCACGCCCTGGGCGATGCCGCCGTGCACCATGCCGTCAACGATCATCGGGTTGATGACGCGGCCGACGTCGTCGACGGCCACGTACTTGAGGAGCTTCACGGTGCCGGTCTCGGGATCCACGTCGACCACGGCGACGTGGGCGCCGAACGGGAACGTGAAGTTCGACGGGTCGTAGAAGGATGTGGCCTCGAGCCCGGGCTCCATCCCCTGCGGGATGTTGTGGGCCAGATAGGCCATCAGCGCCACCTCGCCCCACGTCTTGGCCTTGCCGGGAGATCCCTTCACCGACCACTTGCCGTCCTCGAAGACGAGGTCCTGCTCCCCCGCCTCCAGCAGATGCGCGGCGATCTTCCGCCCCTTGTCCTTGATCTTCTCCAGACACCTGAAGATCGCACTGCCGCCGACGCACGCCGAGCGGCTGCCGTAGGTGCCCATGCCGAACGGGATCTGCGCGGTGTCGCCGTGGACGATCTCCACCTGCTCCATGGGGATCCCCAGCTCGTCGGCCACCAACTGGGCGAACGTCGTCTCGTGCCCCTGGCCGTGGGAGTGCGAGCCCGTGAACACGGTCACCGCGCCGGCGGGATGGACGCGGACCTGGCCCGACTCCCAGAGCCCGGCGCCCGCGCCCAGGGAGCCGGCCACGGCGGACGGCGCGGGACCGCACGCCTCGATGTACGTCGTCACGCCGATGCCGAGGTAGCGTCCCTGCTTGCGCGCCTGCTCCTGCTCCTTCCTCACCTGGGGGTAGCCGGCGCTCTCCAGCGCGCGCTTCAGCGCCGGCCCGTAGTTGCCGCTGTCGTAGGCGAAGGCGACCGGCGTCTGGTAGGGCGTGCCGTCGGTGAACGCCGGGATCAGGTTCCGGCTCCGCAGCTCGGCGGGATCGACGTTCAGCTCGCGCGCCGCCCGGTCCATTATGCGCTCGAGCAGGTAGGTGGCCTCGGGCCGGCCGGCCCCCCGATAGGCGTCCACCGGCGCGGTGTTGGTCAACATCCCCCAGACCTCACAGAAGATCGCGGGGATCTTGTAGACGCCCGAGAGCAGCGGGCCGTAGAGATAGGACGGAATGAGCGGAGCGAACGTCGAGAGATAGGCGCCGAGGTTGGCGTGGGTCTTGACGCGCAGGCCGGTGATCTTGCCGTCCCGGTCGAAGGCCATCTCGGCCTCGGTGACGTGGTCGCGCCCGTGAGCGTCGTTCATGAAGCTCTCGCGCCGCTCCGCCGTCCACTTCACGGGCCGGGCGAGCGTCCTCGACGCCCAGGAAACGACCACCTCCTCGTTGTAGACGAAGATCTTCGAGCCGAAGCCGCCGCCCACGTCCGGTGCGATCACCCGCATCTTCGTCTCCGGGATGCCGAGGATGAACGCCGCCATCAGGAGGCGATGGACGTGCGGGTTCTGCGACGTCACCCACAGCGTCAGCTCGCCGGTCGCCTGCGAGAAGGAGGCCAGGCAGGCCCGCGGCTCCAGGGCGTTGGGGATGAGGCGCTGATTGATGAGGGGCTGGCTCACGACCTTGGCGGCGGCCGTGAAGGCCGCGTCGGTCGAAGCCTTGTCGCCGATGGTCCAGTAGAAGCACTGGTTCTGGGGAATGTCGTCGAAGAGCAGCGCAGCGCCCCGGTCGTGGGCCTTCCGGGGGTTGCTCACCGCCGGCAGCGCCTGGTACTCGACCTGGACCGCCTCGGCCGCATCCTTGGCGGCGTAGGCGTTCTCGCCGATGACGATGGCGACCGGCTCGCCCACGTAGTGCACCTTGTCCTGGGCCAGGGCGGGCCGCTGAGGCACTTTGATGCCGGGCAGCATCCAGCCGCACGGCAGCGCGCCGACCGGGACGTCCTTACCCGTGTACGCGGCGATGACCCCGGGCATCCCCTTCGCCTTCGCCACATTGATGCTCCGGATGCGGGCGTGGGAGTGCGGGCTCCGGACGAACGCCGCGTAGGTCAGGCCCGGCAGCTTCACGTCGTCCACGTACTGGCCGCGGCCGGTGATGAAGCGCGGATCCTCCCGGCGTTTGATCGACTTGCCGAACAGTCGCTCTTGAGTCGCCGTTGCCATGGCGATTCCCTCACTTCCCCGCCATCTGTTCCGCCGCCCACTGGATGGCCTTGACGATGTTGTGGTAGCCCGTGCAGCGACAGAGGTTGCCCTCGAGCTGGTGGCGGATCTGCTCCTCGGTGGGACGCGGATAGCGCTCGAGCAGCTGCTGGGCAGCCATGATCATGCCCGGCGTGCAAAACCCGCACTGCAGCCCATGTTTCTCCCAGAATCCCTGCTGGATCGGGTGCAGGTCCCCGTTCCGGGCGAGCCCCTCGATGGTGGTGATCGAGGCGCCGTCGGCCTGGACGGCGAAGAGCGTGCAGGACTTGACCGCCTGCCCGTTCATCGAGATCGTGCAGGCGCCGCACTGGCTCGTGTCGCATCCCACGTGGGTGCCGGTCAGACCGGCGTTCTCACGGATGTAGTGGACCAGGAGGAGACGCGGCTCGACGTCCTGGCTGTAGGTCTGGCCATTGATCGTCATCTTGACTGGCAGTTTCACGGCTTGTCCTCCCCGATTCAGGCGGTTTCAGGGGGCTGGCTCGGGCCTCGTGGGCTGCGAGAGTAAGACGCGGGCTGCACCCTGTCAACGCCCTTCTGCGCCGTCGGCGCCCCCAGGCTTGGCGACGCTCGGCCTGTTCGAGCGCCGGCTTTGCCGGCGCCACCGACGGGGTGGTTCGGAGGGGGCGGGAAGGCCCCCTCCGACTATTGACGATGGATTTCGGAGGGGCCGTAACGTCCGCCCCCCTCCGACGACTCGCGCGGGCGCAGGGGACAGGCCCTGGCGTCTGGTGCGAACGGGGCACCGGATGACGCGTTGCGCGGCGCCCTCAATAGCCTTCCAGGCTCTTTTCTGCCGTGCCCATCTCTCCGCGCTTGATTTTTGGGGCTCCTGGGAGTAACACCGTGGCACCCGAGTCGACGGCGTCGCGACGAACTGCGGGCCGACGGTTTCGAAGGTTGGGAGGAAGGAGGTGAGTCGATCGACTGGGAGGCTCCAGCGTTCTCGGAGGAGCTTTAGTCACGCCCGGGGCGCCGGGAAGCGAGCTGGCGTCGCGCTGGCGATCATGGAGGGAGGCTGAAACATGAGGCGCAGCATCTGGGTCATGGTCATGACCGCGCTGTTGCTGCCTTGGGGGGCCGATGCCAACCAGGAGCTGCTGTCGCTCCAGAAGGACGACAAGCAGTGGGTCCTCCCGAGCAAGGACTACGCGGGGACGCGCTTCAGCACGCTCGACAAGATCAACGTCAGAACGGCCAAGAACCTCAAGCCCGCCTGGACGTTCTCGACTGGCGCCCTGCGCGGCCACGAGGGGCAGCCGCTGGTCGTGGGCAGCACGATGTACGTCCACAGCGCGTACCCGAACCACGTCTACGCGCTCGACCTGACCAAGGAAGGCGCACCCATCAAGTGGAGGTATACCCCCCGGCAGGACGACCGCGCCGTGCCGGTCGCATGCTGCGACCTGGTCCACCGTGGCGTGAACTACGTCCAGGGCAAGATCTTAATGACCACGCTCGACGGTCAGGTGATCGCCCTCGACGCGAAGACCGGAAGGGAGGTCTGGAAGACCAAGAATGCCGACCCGACCAGGGGCGAGACGATGACCATGGCGGGCCTGGTGGTCAAGGACAAGTTCATCGTCGGCGTGTCGGGCGGTGAGTTCGGCGTGCGGGGATGGGTAGCCGCCTACAATGTCAACGACGGCAAGCTGGCGTGGAAGGCCTACAGCATAGGGCCGGACGAGGACCTGAAGCTCGCCCGCGACTTCAACTCCGCCAACCCGCATTTCGGCCAGATGGGTGAGGGCACCAAGACCTGGCCGGCCGAGCATTGGAAGATAGGCGGCGGCACCACGTGGGGCTGGTACACCTACGATCCCGACCTGAACCTCTTCTACTATGGCACCGGCAACCCCGGGACCTGGAACCCCACGCCGCGCAAGGGCGACAACAAGTGGTCGATGACGATCTTCGCCCGGAACCCCGATACCGGCGAGGCGAAGTGGGGATACCAGAAGACGCCCTGGGACGCCTGGGACTACGACGGGATCAACGAGAACGTCCTGGTCGATCTGAAGATGAACGGGAAGACGGTCAAGGCGCTCGTCAACTTCGACCGTAACGGGTTCGCCTACACACTGGATCGCACCAACGGCTCGCTGCTCGTGGCCCAGCACTTCGTCCCGACGAACTGGGCGAAGAGCGTCGATATGAAGACGGGACGACCCGTCGAGGACCCGAGCAAGCGTACCAAGCAGGGGGCGGACACCAAGGACATCTGCCCCGGCGCCATGGGAGGCAAGGACCAGCAGCCCTCGGCGTACTCGCCGCGGACCCAGCTCTTCTACACGGGCACCAACAACATCTGCATGAACTACGAGGGCGTCGAGGTGAAGTACACCGCGGGCGCTCCGTACGTCGGCGCCAACGTCCTGATGTTCGCCGGCCCCGGTGGCCACCTCGGCGAGTTCATCGCGTGGGACCCCACCAAGGGCAAGAAGGTCTGGGGGGTCAAGGAGCCGTTCCCGGTCTGGAGCGGCACGCTGGTCACCGCCGGCGACGTCGCCTTCTACGGCACGATGGACGGCTGGTTCAAGGCCGTGGACATCAAGAACGGCAACCTGCTCTGGAAGCACAAGCTTGCCTCCGGATCGATCGGGAATCCCATGACCTACATCGGCCCTGACGGCAAGCAATACGTCGCCATCTACTCCGGTGTCGGTGGCTGGTTCGGGCTCCCGATCGCGGCGAACCTCCCGCCGCAGGATCCCTTCGGAGCCCTGGGCGCGGTGGGCGTCGCCTACAAGGCGGGCCTGGACAAGGTCACGACGGTCGGTGGCACCCTGCACGTTTTCGTGCTCGACTGACCACTAGTGCCGTTCCAACTATTCGCGCCTAGGAAGGCACCGTGTACGTCGTTCGTGGACAGATTTAGTATCAACAAGTTGGAACGGCACTAGCTTGGAGGGGGCGGCGGACCGCCCCCTCCAAACCTCCCCATTCACGTTGCGCGCGACACGGTCGCGCCGTCAGAGCTGGCGCTCGGATCGTGAGGTGAACACAGTGGGTCGCCGGTGGCTGGCCGGATCTCTCGGCGCGCTGCTGGTGGTGACGTCGCTCCTCGCGGGTCACGCCCTCAGCAACGACGCGAAGCCATTTCGCGTGTGCGCCGACCCCGACAATCTCCCCTTCTCCAACCAGCAACAGCAGGGCTTCGAGAACAAGATCGCCGAGCTGGTGGCGCGGGAGCTCGGCGCGCCGCTCAGCTATTACTGGTGGCCGCACCAGCGGGGACTGGTGAGGAACACGCTCCGGGCCGACCAGTGCGATGTGCTGATCGGCATCCCCAAGGGCTACGACCCGGTGCTATGGACCAAGCCGTACTATCGATCCGCCTACGTCATCGCGTACCACGAGAAGAGCGGGCGCCAGATCACGACGCTCGACGCTCCCGCCCTGCGGCAGCTTCGGATCGGCGTCCACCGCAACACGCCTCCCGAGGAGGCCCTGGCCCGACGCGGGATCCTCGACAACGTAGTCGGCTACTCGCTCTTCTACGATCCCCGCGGTCCGACGTCGGAGCGGCCCAGCAAGCTCGTGACGGACCTGGTGGTCGGCACGATCGACGTGGCCGTCGCCTGGGGCCCGCTCGTCGGCTATTTCGCGAAGAAGCTGAACGTCCCCCTCGAGCTGGTGCCCCTCACCGGTGACCCCGGCGTGCCCCTCGCCTTCGACATCTCCATGGGGGTGAAGAAGGGTGACCAGGCGTTGAAGACGCGACTGGAGGACGTGCTCGACCGCCGTCGGGTCGACATCCGGAAGGTCCTCGAGGACTACGGGGTGCCGCTGCTGCCAGCCGACGCGCCCGGGACGAAGGGGGCGGGAGGCTAAGCGGTGCGCGGTCTCGCGCTCGGCGCGGGGGTCGCCCTCGCGCTGGTGGTCGGCCTCTGCGGGCCGGCCGGCGGCCAGAGTCCCAACGCCGTCAAGAAGCTAAACCCCTACACCGGCAACGCCCAGGCGATCCAGGAAGGCCGGACGCTCTACCTGCAGCGCGGGTGCTCCGGCTGCCATGGGGTGCTGGGAGGCGGCGGCATGGGGATGCCGCTGATGGACGACGTCTGGAAGTTCGGCAGCAGCGACGAGGTGCTCTTCAAGCTGATCAAGGGCGAGATTGCCGAGAGCACGATGCCCAAGGTGTTCGGCGATCTCGAGCCGGACCAGGTGTGGAAGATGATCGCCTACATCCGCTCTCTCTACGTAGGCGATCCCAGCAGGGTCGACTGGTAGGTCTGAGCTCAGGGAGCTGGCAGGACCGGAATGCCGTAGCGGCCGAGGATCTGCTTCACCTTTCCATCGGCGAGCAGGCGCTCGACGGCGCGGTCGGCGGCCTGTCGCAGGTGTTGGTCCGCCTTCCTGGTCCCGATGGCGACCTTGAATTCCCCCTCGGGGTCGCGGATCCAGGTGAGCTCCAGGCCGGGGACCTTCCTCATCAGCCACCCGGCATGTGAGGACCACATCACGGCCGCCTCCGCCTTGCCGGAGCTCACGGCCTCTACCGCGTCCTCCGGCTTGAAGTGGACCTGGCGGGCGTGTCCTCGCTGGAAGACGAGAATGTCTCCAGGCGTCATGGCCTGCACGGCCACCGGCCGGTCCTGGAGGTCGTCCAGGCGGCGAATGCCTGAACCGGCGCGCGTTACCAGCACCTGGCCCATCACGTAGTACGGGCGGGACAGCGCGATGCGGGGGTTGTCGTCCACGAAGCG
Source organism: Candidatus Methylomirabilota bacterium (assembly GCA_036001065.1). Classification (NCBI taxonomy): domain Bacteria; phylum Methylomirabilota (SeqCode); species Candidatus Methylomirabilota bacterium. The sequence continues at coordinate 15,708 of DASYUQ010000004.1, read as the reverse complement.
CGAGTCCAGCGGAAGGCCGAACACCAGATCGCACCGCCGGTCCAGGAGCTGGCGCGCGACGAACGCCCAGCGCTCGGTCGGCACCCAGTGGAAGCTGACATCGGACACGAGCGCCTGCGCCAGCTCGACCTCGAAGCCCGGGGTGGCGGGATCGCGGCTCGAGAACGGCAGGTTCGTGGGGTCCGCGCACACGCGGAGCTTGGTGAGATCAGCCGCCTCGAGACTCCCGACGAGGACCAGGGCGGCCGTCACGGCGACCGCTGGCAGGAGTCGCAGCATCCTCATTTCGGCTCCTGTCGGGACCCGCGCGGCCCGCTACGGGGCGCGGGTCGCTCCGAAGTTCTCGACGAGGTACTGGACGACGCTCTCGCGCTCCTGGATGCGGATCGGGGCGCCCCAGCGGATCATCAAGTCAACCGTGTGGGCCCAGCCGGCGCGGTCCAGCCGCGGGAGGTTAGGACCGTCCAGGTTGTGGCAGACGGTGCAGTGCCAACGCACCAGATCCACGCCTGAGCTTTCCGGAAGGCCCGCCCACCCGGTTTCCCGCGGCAGCGCGTCGAGGAAGGCCACGATGGCCCAGATCTCCTCGCCGGTCAGCGCATCGGCGTACGACGGCATGGGGGTGCCATCCAGACCGGTTGCGATCGTCCGGTAGAGGTCGGCCGGCGCCGAGCCGCTCCGCCTCGGCAACCGCACGAGATTGAGATCGGAGGGCAGCATCGCCTGCCCCCACTCGTCCTTCAGGTCCGGGGTGGCCGGACCATCTCCTTTTCCACCCTCGCCGTGACACTCGGCGCATCCAGCGGTCACGTACAGCGAACGGCCTCGAGCCAGCAGCTCTGGCGTGCGGCTCGGCGCCGCGGACGGCGAGATGACCGGGCCCGGCTGCTCCACCTGGAAGCGCGGCAACAGCGTCTTGATGAAGGCGACAACCGCTCGGCGATCGGCCTCATCGAGGTGGTCGTGCGGCAGCATTCCTGTCCGCGGGATGCCGTGGGTGACCGTGCGGTAGAGATCCTCGTCGCGCGGCAGCGAGCCCGAGGCGGTCGAGCGGAACTTGAATCTCCCGACGCGGAGGCTCTGCGGCCGTCGGCGGAACTGACCGGCCACCCGCCCGTCACCGTCGCCCTGCGCTCCGTGGCAGACGGTGCAGTTCACCTCGTAGACCTCCCGGCCCCACTCCACGTCGGACGCGGCGAAACTCGCCGGGGGCCGTTCCCTGCCCCCCGCGAGCACGACGGCCGCGACCAGCGCGACGAGCAGGCCCCGGCCGACACCGCGCAGGGTCATCCTCCCGCCTCCCCACGCGGCGGCGGGGCGGCGTGACCACCGTCCCGCCGCCGCCGTGAGAGGAGGGGCGACTTCACTCGGGCAGGCCGAAGACCACGATGCTGTCGCCCCAGTTGACGTTCTTGAAGAGGTGCTGCCAGCGCGGCTCCTTCCCGAACCACGCGGTCGAGCGCGTGGTCCCGCCGGCCGCGACAGCCACGTACTGCTTGCCGCCTACGGAATAGCTCACGATCCCTCCCGAGACCGGCGTCCCGACGTTGAACTCCCAGAGCTGCTGGCCGGTGCGAGCGTTCAGCCCCACCACCTTCCCCTCGGGAGTGCCCACGAAGACCAGGTCGCCACCCGTCGCCAGCGCGAAGCTGATCAGGGGAGATCGGTTCGACCACTCCCAGACGATGCGGTTGGTGTTCACGTCGAAGGCCCGGAGCACGCCCGACTGATCTCCCTTGGCGTGATGATCGTGGATCGCCCCGGTGTAGAACGCGCCGCGCTTGTACGCCAGCTCGCCCCGGAAGCCGTACATCATGCAGTACTCGTTGGCCGGGATGTAGAGGTAGCCGGTCCGCGGGCTGTAGGGCTTGCTGCCCCAGCTCGTCGCCCCCACCAGGCCCGGGCAGACCTCGACCCGCTGGCCTCCCATCTCGGGGATCTTGCTGTTGTCCTTGGCGGCTCGCCCGGTCGCCGGATCGACCTGACCCCAGTTGATCAGGTTCACGAAGGGCACGGCCGACATGAATTTCCCGTTCGTCCGCTCGAGCGTATAGACGAACCCGAGCTTGTTGGCCTGCACGACGCTCTTCACGGTCCGGCCGTTCCGCACCACGTCGATGACGAGGGGCTCCTGGGGGGTATCGAAGTCCCACGGGTCGTTCGGCAGGATCTGGAAGTGCCACTTGATCTTGCCGGTGTCGGTGTCGAGGGCGATGACCGAGTTGGCGAAGAGGTTGTCGCCCTGTCGCATCTGCGGGATCCAGGGGGCGGGGTTGCCGGTGCCGAAGAAGACCAGGTTCGTCTCCGGATCGTACGTCCCGTGGTTCCAGGCCGCGGCCCCGCCGAGCTTCCACGTCTCGCCGGGCCACGTGTTGTTGCCGGGCTCGCCCGGTCCGGGAACCGTGTAGGTCCGCCAGAGGCTCGCCCCTGTCTCGGAGTCAAAGGCCTCGATGAAGCCCCGCGGCCCCATCTCCCCGGGGCCGGCCATCCCCACGATCACCTTGCCCTTCACGATCAACGGGGCCATCGAGACGAAGTAGCCGTCCCGGTAGTCGGTGATCTCCTTGTTCCACGCTACCTCGCCGGTCTTCGCGCGCAGGGCGATCAGGCGCGCGTCGTAGGTGCCGTAGTAGACCTTGTCCTTCCACAGGGCCAGGCCGCGTGTGCCGACCAGCACCCGGACCAGAGCGGTCAGATCCTCTGGCAGCTTGTGCTCGTGCTTCCAGAGCGCCACGCCGGTCGCGGCGTCGACGGCAAAGACCTTCTGGCGGTGGATCGTCCGCGGATGGGCGGTGGGATCGGTCGCGTCGGTGGACACCGTGAACATGATCCCGTTGTTCACGAGCGGGGTGCCCTTCTGGTCTCCCCACCCACCACCCGAGAAGATCCATTTCGGCGTGAGCTTTCCGACGTTGCTCGTGTTGATCTGGGTCAGCGGGCTGTACCACCAGCCGTTGTACGTGCGGCGGTAGGTCAACCAGTTGTTGCCGTCCTTGTCGGCGTCGAGCAGCCGCGCCTCGGTCACATCCGTCCACTCCTGCCCTGGGGCGGGCGCCGGCGCGAGGACCACGAGGACGACGAAGACGAGCGATCCGAACGAGAGCAGGAGCGACGTCTTCCTGTCCATCCCCTTCTCCTTTCGTTTCCTGGGCGAGGCCAAGGGAACCGCGGTGCCGGGCGAACTCGGAGAGACTCTCACCCCCCTCTTCGGCGGGAGGCCGCTATCGGAGGGCCCTATTTACTGGCCTTCTCGGCGTGCTGTCAAGGGGCAGGCGGGCCAGGCGTAGGATCGCGCGATGCCGCTCCAGCGCCTCGCGGCGGGTGTCACCACGTCAACGATTGCCACCCGGGCATAGTTTCCCCGGCGGTGGCCCCAGCCTCTGGGCTGAACTGGGGGCTAGACTTCGTCGCAGCCGGTCAGCAGGCCGGTGACGACCTTCGACTCGTCAGGAACCGCGGCGCCGGTGGCCAACTGCTTCCGCCACTCGATCCGATACGGCACTGGAAGCGCGAGGCGCATCGAATGCAAGAGGCCGCACGCTTCTCGCGCCACGAACTCGGCCGGCACCTCGACGCGGGTTCCGGGGTCCACGTACACCACAACCTCCATGGTGTCGAAGCTGATCAGGACATTGGCAGCGAGAAGGAGCGTCGCCGCCAGACTGAAGAGCCGACGGGTCATCTGCCGTCCTCCCGGGCGAGTCGGTTCCTCACGCCCCGGGGTGTGTGCAAGGCGCGTGCCGCCCGAAGACATCGCCTTGGTGGAGCGCGGGATCACCAGGTGAGTTCGCAGAGCGCCGGGCTCAACACAGGGCCGCGCCGCTCAGGAGGGGCATCGACTCGGCGCTGAGCTGGGGCGGACGGAGCGAAGACGCCCCATCCACGTTCGGGTAAGCGCGGTCAGCGGGCGGGGAGCTCGAACACGATGCGGGCGCTGCCGGTTTCGGTCAGCGTGATGTCCTCCGAGGCGACATGGGGCGGATCGTACACGAGACGTCCCTCGGGCGTCCGCCGCAGGACGTTCCATCCCTCGTGCCAGACGGTGATGCGATAACGCCCGGCGGGGACCCGAGGGATCGTGAACTCGCCGTCCGCGTTGGTGACCGCGAAGTAGGGGTGATCGAACGCGAGGAGCCAACCGCTCATGTGGACGTGGGTGTCGCACGTCAGCGCCATGACGCCCTCGCGCTTGATCGTCCGGCGGCTCACCTGGCCCTGCGTCGGCTGCACCACGTTGAACACGGGGCGACGCGACTCACCCTCCGGCCAGGCCCGGAGGTTGTGGAGCACCGGGTCACCGTTGACGATGGCGAGCTCGCTGCCGATCCGTGTCGCGAGCACGTGGGGGACGAAGCGGCACTGCCGGTTCTCGAGCGTGAGGTCGGGCGGGTCTGGGGCGGCCGGCGCCGTCGCCCCTTCGAGGAATACCACCGCATAGCGGACGCCGCGCGTCCCTGGCGCCACGACGAGGGCGGGCGAGGGCACCGCCGTCCCGCAGACCTCGCGGTCCTTCACCACGTCGATGGGCGCGAGGATCGGCGGCTCGCCGCGGAACACGACCCGCCCGGTGATGGTGCCGCCGGCCGCCGATGCGGGAAGGACGACGATGGCGAGGAGGAAGAGCAGGGCCCGGCGCATGCTCGCCGCTACCGTCCGATCGCCACGCCCCAGGGCCCCTTGCCCGCCTTGACGGTCGCGACCACGCGCCGGGCCGCAGTGTCTATGACGGAGACGTCGTCGGAGGCGCCGTTGGCCACGTAGAGCTTCCGCCCGTCCGGCGTGACGGCGAGCCCCCAGGGGCGCCGTCCAACGGGGATGTACCCGGCCACCTTCTGCTGCTCGGCGTCGATGACCGTCACATCGTTGGAGGCGCCGTTGGCGACGTAGACCCACTTGCCCTCGGGATGGAAGACTACCCCTTTCGGCTTGGCGCCCGGCCGCTCGATCTTCAGTGTCCCGACGACCTTGTGACTGGCGGTGTCGATCACCGATACCACTCCACCGATCTCGGCCGTGACGTACGCTCGACGCCCGTCCGGCGAGAACGCGGCCTCGCGGGGCCGGCTGCCCACGAGAATCGCCGCCACGACCGCGAACGACCCCGTATCGATCACCGAGACCGTGTGGGTCGTCTCGGCCACCACGTACACGAGCCGGCCATCGGGGCTCACGGCCACGCCCTCCGGCTCGACCCCCACCGGGACCGTCTTCACGGCCGCGCCGGTCCGGGCGTCCACAACGGACGCGGTGTTGGCGTCCTCGTTCGAGACGTAGAGGTACCGGCCGTCCGGGCTCACCGCGAACGCCTCGGGGTCGCTGCCGGCCGGCAGCCTGGCCACTACCTGGCGGGTGGAGGTGTCCACCACCGCGATGACGTCTTCTTCACCGAGCGCCACGTACACGTTGCGGCCGTCGGGGCTGATCGCGATCCCGCGCGGCCGGTCGCCCACCTTCACCGTCGCCACCACCGTGTCGGTTGTCGCATCGATGATAGTGATGTCGTTGGAGCGCTCGTTGGAGACGTAGACGAGCGAGCCGGCCATCGCAGGCCAGGCGGCTAGCGTGACCAGCACCGCGCCGAGCATGGATCCCCGCAGCGCCGTCATCGTGTCAGCTCCCGACAGCGCGTTTCGGTGCGGCCGATGCCGATGGCGTCGAGGTCCTCGCGCGGCGCCTGGGCCAGGACTTCGAACGGCCCCCGGGCGCCGCCCACTTCCTCCCGGCGTCGCGGCCCGATGATGTACAGCGGCTGGCGCAACTGCTGGTCCCAGGGCCTGAAGGTAAGTGCCGCGCCTTTGTGTCCGTCGAAGGGCGGCGCCATGCCCAGGAACGCGCGCAGGCCGGCCGCATCGCCAGCCCCTCCTCGCACCGCGCCTTCGCCGATCATCTTCATCGCCGCCCGGGCCGCCCACGCCGTCTCGTCGAGCGGCACGCCGAAGCGGCGACGAAAGCGACGGTTCAGCTCTCGGGCGCTGAAGCGCTCGAGCTCGTGATGCCAGCCGACGACCCAGAAGCCAGCTCCCTCCTCGGGACCGAAGTCGGCTACCGCGTCGGCGCCGATGCCGGCGAACGGGACGCCAGCGGCGCGCAGCCGCCCGGCCGCCTCCCGCTGGGAGGCGGCGTCAACGGCGATGAGCGTGATGTCGGTGGCAGCCGCGCCCGCGCTCAGGGCGGCCCCGAGGCGACCGGCGGCCCGCTGCGCGGCCGCTTCGATCTCCCGTCCGCGCGGGCTGCCGTCGGTCACGATCGCCCACCGACGGAGCCGGCGCGGTCCGGCAAGCCACTGCGCGAGGGCGTCTACGCACATGGTGACGCTGGGGGCGAGGTGGTAGCTGTGGCGCTCGCAGCGCTCGCCCCGCAGGGCGTCGTCCTGCGCGCCGGCGTTGAAGAAGAGCCGGGCTTCCGCGGCGGCGACGTCGCGCAGCGCCTCGGCCTGGCCGGGGCCCGCTCCGCCGATGACCGCGATCACGCCCTCGCGCGCCAACGCGCGGGCCGCAACCCCCGCGCCGCGAGCGTCAGCCGCGGTCGCAGCTGCGAGCTGCAGGCGCCGGCCGAACATCGTCGCCAGAGCGTTGGCGTCCTCGAGCCCGAGGGCGGCGCCGTCGGCGAGCGCCCGCCGATCCGGGGGCCGGACGAGCCCGACCAGGACTGTTTCCTCGCCGAAGGCGCGGCGCGGAAACAGGCCCGTGACGGCGGCCGTCGCAGCGAGCCGGAGAAACGCGCGGCGAGGGACCGACGCCATCACATCACCAGCCTGAGCCAGCGGCGCTGACCCGCTGACGCGTGGGCGAGCAGCCAACCGTCCACGCCCCAGCGACGCCCCGCGCGGGCGCAGAGGAAGATCAGCATCGACGTCACCAGCAGGAGATGAAACCCCTGCTGCCCGAAGCTCATCCACTGGGTGGCCAGACCGAAGTTCAGGGCCATGAAGAGGCCGACGAGCGCGGCCAGCCCGGTGAGAAAGCCGACGACGAGCCCCAGGCCGACGGCGACCTCACCGTAGGCCTGGAGCGTGGCGAAGAACTTCGCGTTGGGAACGACGCTGCCCTCGAGGAAGTCCTTGTACCAGAGGACCGGGTTACCGGCGGCAAACTCGCCCACCCGCTTGGGGTGGAAGCCGAGAAATCGGGCCGACACCGCCGGGTACGGGAGGACGCCATCGACCCAGGCGATCGCGAGCTTCGTGGAGACCGCCTTGAGGAACCATGCGCCGACCACGATCCGCAACACCGCGATCCACCGCTGTGATCCAATCATCCGCTGTGTGGGCCGGACGGTAATATGCGGCGGCGACCATTGTCAACACGCGCTCGGCTCGCCCGACCTGAGTCCTCGCTTGACCGCTCCGAGGCCGCCTGCCAGCGGTGCTTGGCGTGGCTGGTGAGTGGTGGATCGGGCCTGGATGACGCGGCTCGCGCTGCCGGAGGGCGGGCGTGCGAGTTTCTGTCACCGCATGCCCTTTTGGCTCCTCGTCCTGGTCCGCCCATTTTCCGTCGCCCACCGCGCGGGGCGTTTCACGTCAGATAATTGGCCCCTTTCGTCGCCTCCCCGAGGAGTTGGTACTCGTCTTGCGTTCACTGCTCGGCATGCGGGGGCGTTGGATCATCTGGTGGCTCTTGCTCTATCAGGCGGGAGCGGAGGGCGCCTACGTTGGGCATGCCCTGCCGCTGCCAAGTCAGTCCGATTGCCACGCGGTCAGGGAAGCCCTACGTCGCTCAGTTGACCCCCTCCCAGTCGTCGCATACGTCTGCCGCGAGGGCGGTCGAGAGATTCCAGTGGCCTCGGCGTCAGGACAGTCGGCCAGCGCTCGGACCTCGTCGGCGTGGAAGCCGATTGACGAGCTGGAGTAATCGACCTGTATCTGATCCGTCCCACCGTCGTTGACAAGTGCTCTGTCCGCTCCGGTTTTGGCAAGCGATCTGACCGCTCTTGGCTACGCCGCACCTTCATGGTCCTCCGCCGTAGCCCGGGTGTAGGTCATCGCCCTCCCGGGGCGGTATTCCAACCCGGCGGCCTGCTGGGAACGGTCAGGTGACTTGCTCTCGGCCGGCGGCCGGATGATGTGCTCCCGACACACAGGTGTTATAAGCACGCGCATGGTGGCGCTCGTGGCGGCGTGGGGCGTCGGCCTGCTGCTCACCGCGGCCGCGGTGGCCGCGGAGCCGGCGCTGGTCGCGCCGGCCGGATTCCGCGTCCGCGTCTTCGCCTCGGGCCTGGGCGCGCCGCGGGCGATGACCGTCGATCCGGTGGGCACGCTCCTGGTCTCCGTGCCCGCCGAGGGGCGCGTGCTCGCGCTGCCCGACCGGGGGGGCCGCGGCCGGGCCGACGAGGCGATCACGGTGCTGGCGGGGCTGGAGCGTCCCCACGGGCTCGCCTTCCGCGACGGCGATCTGTACGTGGCCGAGACCGGGCGCGTCGTCCGCTTCCGCTATGACGCGGGCACCGTGACGGCGCGCGACCCCGTGGTCATCGTCCCCGACCTCCCGGCGGGCGCCCACCACTGGACGCGCTCGATCGCGTTCGGGCCCGACGGCAGAATGTACGTCGCCGTCGGCTCGTCCTGTGACATCTGCCGCGAGCAGGATCCCCGGCGCGCCGCTATCGTCCGCTACGAGCGCGATGGCTCCGCCCCGCGGCTGTTCGCCACCGGTCTCCGCAACCCCGTGGGTCTCGCGTTTCATCCCGGTACCGGCGCGCTCTGGACGACCGTCAACGAGCGGGACTGGCAGGCCGGTGGAGCGCCCGCGGACTACGTGACCGAGGTCACCGCGGGAGCCTGGTACGGCTGGCCCGACTGCTTCGCCGCGCGCGGGCTCGCTGCGCCCGATCCCGAGCTGCCCGGGCGCCGCGACTGCCGGGCGATGGCGCTGCCGACCGTGGAGATTCCGCCGCACTCCGCGCCGCTCGGCTTCGCGTTCTACACCGGGGGGCAGTACCCGCGCGCCTTTCACGGCAGCCTTCTGGTCGCGTATCACGGCTCGCGGGCCGGTCTTCCGCGCGCGGGCTACAGGGTCGTCCGAATCACGCTGTCGCCGGGCCAGCCCCCACGGGTCGAGGATTTCATCACCGGCTGGGCCGAGGCCGGCCAGATCACCGGGCGACCCGTGGATCTCGTGGTGGGCGCGGATGGGGCGCTCTACGTCTCGGACGACCACGGCGGCCGCATCTTCCGCGTCAGTTTCCGACCGTGACCGGCAGGAGCGCCCGCCGTCAGCGCCCCTTGAGGACGACGAAGAGCCACTGCCCGACGAGGCCCATGACCGGCGGGAGCAGCACGCCCGGGATGAACCGCGCGAGGGTCAGCGGCCAGCCCAGGAGCGGCGCCTCATAGGTCAGCGTTCGGATCGGACTCACCAGAGTTTTCGCCGTCAGGAGAGCGATCAGCGGCCCGGGAGCGGCGCCGCTCCGGAAGAGGTTCGCCGCCACCGGAAAAAACAGATACGGCCCACCGGGCATCACGAGCCCGGCGAACCAACCCAGCACGATGCCGCGCGCTAGGTGCTCGCTGCCCAGCCAGCGTGACAGGACCGGCTGCGGCACGAGCACCTCCAGCAGGCCAGCGAGCAGGAACCCGAGGAGCAGCTCGGCCCACACTCCCTTGAACAGGCGGCCGGCGGCGGCGAAGCCGCGGAGCGGTAGCGCCGGGTCCTGCAGGAAGGCGGCGCCGACGGCGAGCGCCGTCAGGCCGAGCAGCACGAGCAGCGTGGCGTCCAGCCGGCGCTTCCTCATCCGGCCGCGGCCGGGGCCTGCGGCTGTCGATACTGGAAGGCCACCGGTCTGGCCGCGACATCGTCCGCTTCCTCGCGCGCGGCCTCCACGATCGCGTGATGCGGCGAGAGCGAGCAGGCGGGATCGGTCACGCCGGCGGCGCCGGTCAGGTGGAACGCCTGACAGCGGCAGCCGCCGAAGTCCAGGGTCCGCCGGTCGCAGCTCCGGCACGGCTCCGGCATCCACTCCTCGCCCCGGAAGGCGTTGAACCCCGGTGAGTCCTGCCAGATGTCGGCGAGGGCGCGGTCCCGCACGTTCTCGAACGTGACGTCGGGCAGCGTGTGCGCGGCGTGGCAGGGCAACACCAGCCCGTCGGGGCTGATCACCAGGAAGCGCCGGCCCCAGCCGTCCATGCAGGCCTTTGGGAAGCGCGCGTAGTAGTCAGGCGTGACGAAGAGGATTTCCATCGTCCCGCGAAGCCGGTCCCGGGCGGCGGCCGCCACCGCCCGCGCGCGCTGGATCTGCTCCCGCGTCGGCAGGAGTGCCCCACGGTTGAGCAGCGCCCAACCGAGGTACTGGGTGTTGGCGAGCTCGAGCCGGTCGGCGGCCAGCGACTCCGCCATGGCGATGATCTCGGCCAGGCGATCGAGGTTGTGGCGATGGAGGACGACGTTGAGCGTCAGCGGAAAGCCGAGGTCCTTCACCCAGCGGGCCACCTCGAGCTTCCGGGCGAACGACCGGTGCCCGGCGATGCGGTCGGACGCCCCGGCCTCGACGTCCTGGATCGAGAGCTGGACGTTGTCGAGGCCGAGCGCGCGGAACCGGCCAAGCCGCTCGAGGGTCAGCGGAATTCCGCTGGTGATCAGGTTGGTGTAGAGGTCGAGGGATCGCGCCCCTTCGATCAGCGTCTCCAGGTCGCCCCGGATCAGCGGCTCGCCGCCGGTCAGGTTGAGCTGGACCACTCCCAGGTCTTCGGCCTCGCGAAGGACCCGGAGCCAGGTGGCGGTGTCGAGCACCTCGCCGTGGCGGGCGTAATCGAGCGGGTTGGAGCAGTACACGCAGCGGAGAGGGCAGCGGTACGTCAACTCGGCCACCAGCGTGTACGGTCGGTAGGCGCCGCTCACGAGCCGTCCTTCACCAGGCCACGGTCGGTCATGGCTTGCAGGAACGCCAGGATGTCGCGCTCCACTCGCTCCCGCGGCTCGGCGAGGCACTTGGCGGCGAGCTGCTCCACGATCGCTTCGACGGTGTGCTCGCCGGTACACAGGGACACGACCGCCGCCGCCGTCGGATTCAGGGCCAGCCCCTTCTCGGGATAGAGCAGCAGGTATTGCTGGCCGCGGCGGTCGAAGCGGACCCGGACCTTGGGGGCCAGCCGCGGCCGGCTCGTGGGTGCGATCATGCGCGTCCGCCGGCCGGTCCCCAGCCGGGCTCGATGTACGCCGCGTAGAGGCAGTCGAGCAGGTGCCAGAGGATCTCTGTCTTCCGGATGAGCGCGGCCACGCAGCGGGTCTGCAGCTCGTAGCTGGTCGCATGGCGGGTAACGAAATCCATCGCCTCCAGGGAGTCGCGCCGGGCCCGCGGCACCCGGGACCGGAAATACTCAAGCATCTCGCGGCTGATCCAGGGATAGTGGCGCTCCCACGCCGCCAGCCGCCGCGTCATCAGGTCGGGCGCGAAGAATTCGGTCAGCGACGACGCCACCGCTTCGACCAGACTGCGGTCGCGCACGAGGTCGACGTAGGCGTCGCTCGCGAACTTGACGCCGGGCAACACCGAGCGGCAGCTCGCCACCTCCTCGCGGTCGAGCCCCACGCCTTCGGCCAGGCGGAGCCAGAGGTCGAGCCCCCCCGGCTCGTCGCCGTTGCCGTCGTGGTCGTGGATCCGCCGGATCCACATCCGACGGAAGGCCGGATCCTCGGACTTCGAGAGGATGATCGCGTCCTTGATGGGGACCCGCGTCTGGTAGTAGTAGCGGTTCAGGACCCACTGTTGAAGCTGGCGCTGGGTAAGCTTCCCCTCGTGCATCATCAGGTGGTAGCGGTGATGGTCGTGATAGCGCGTCTCCCCCTCACGCCGAAGCCATTCCACGAAGGCATCAGGGGGCAGCGACGCGTGCGGTTGCGCCTCGATCACAGGACCACCTCCATGCCGTCGTAGGCCACCTCCCAGCCCTGCCGATCGACCGCCTGCCGCTCCGGCGAGTCCTCGCGGAGCAGGGGGTTGGTGTTGTTGACGTGGATGTAGATCCACCGTCGAGCGCCCGGCACCGGTCCCAGCACCGCCATGCTCCCCTTCGGCCCGCCCACGGGAACATGGGCCATGTCCTCGGCCCGCTGCGTGCCGAGCCCCTGCGCCGGCAGCTCGTCGTTGGACCAGAAGGTGCCATCGAAGAACAGGCAGTCGGCCCCTTCGAGCACCGCCCGCACCGCGGGCGTCACCGCGCCGACGGCCGGGGCGTAGACCAGCGTCCGCCCGGTCCTCGACTCACGGATTCGCAGGGCGACGTTGTCCTCGGGATCGGCCGGCAGAAGCCCCTCGAGGTGGATCGGCAGCTTGCCGGGAACGGCGATGGCCGAGAGCACGAGGCCGGTCGGCCGGCCATCGGCGGTTATCTCCTCCTCGTGGCCAGGCTTGAGCACCCGCCACGTCACCTGCCCGGGAAACCGCAGGAGCGTCCGGTAGAGGACGTTGCCCTCGGTGAAGCCCCGCCGCACGCGGTCCGTGGCGTACACGGTGAGCGGGTACGACTCGCGAAGGGAGAGCAGCCCGAGGCAGTGGTCAAGATCGCCGCTGGTGAGGACAATACCCGCCGCCGGGGAGTGCCGCGGGGCCCGCGGGTGGAGCGGCGGGAAGCTCTCGATCTGGGCGCGGATCTCCGGCGAGGCGTTCAGCAGGAACCATGCCTGGCCGTCGGCGCTGACGGCAACACACTCCTGGGTTCGCGCCGTGGCGCGGACCGCGCCCTCGCGCATGCCGCGACAGTTCTGGCAGCCGCAGTTCCACTGCGGCGCCCCGCCTCCAGCGGCCGAACCCAGGACCCGGATATGCACTCGTCACCGAAGATGACGCAGCCCTTCACGCCGGCCGTTAGGTCGTCAAGAAGGGCCGCTCAACTGGGCGGGGTGTCCGCCCCTAAAAGGGTTCCGAGTCGTCCCGATCGAAATCGTCTTGATACGAGTTGATCTCGGCGTCCATCTTGATCTCGACGAAGGCGGGCGTCTCCCAGGTCATCGGCGTTCACCCCCCTGTCCGCACCGACGTAGAGCGTCTGCGGGATCGGAGGATAGTAGAGGCGCCGGCCCCTGTCAAGGCGCTTCCCGACCCCTCTGCGTTACGGGCCCCGCCCAGACGACACATCCGAGCGGCGTGCGCGCCTGGCCAGCATCCGTTGCCACAGCAGCGACAGGAGCAGGGACGCGGCGCAGGCGGCGGGGAGTGCCGCGAGCTGCAGGGGCGTGGCCCCCAGCTCCCGACGCAAGATCAGGCCCGTGAAGGGGCCGGTGACGGAGGCGGACGCCGTGACGAGCAGCGCGGCCGAGATCTCGATCCGGACCACGCGGCGGAGATCGGGGTCGAACCCGCCGAGCGGCGGGCCCAGGAGCGACCGGAGCGGAGCCATGGCCCCTACCGGGCGCGGTCGCTCGCGCTTGTCTCTAGGGGGGCGGTGAGGTCGGACCCGGCGGAGAGAGCCACCGCCGCCAGGGCGGTGACGACGATGAGCAGGAGTCCCGCGAGCGCCAAGCGCCAGATGAGCGACACGCGCCTCGATAAGGCAACAGTCGTTCCAGATGCGCGCGGGATGAAAACGTCGCCTTCTCGTAGGGTTGTAAACGACGATCCGGAGCGGGCGCGTTCATGATCCGACACACGACGTCACGTCGGTGACAAAACGGCGCCCCCGCGGAGCAGGAGGGCGCGGCTCGCCGCCTCAGCCGTGGAGGTGGCGGCGGGCGTCGGCGCGCGCCTGGTCGAGTACCTCGCGCACGGGCAGCGACTTCTCACGCGCGATGCGCGCCACCTCGGCGAACTCCGGGGTCACCGTGACGATCCGTCCTTCGAGCCGGGAGACCTTGAAGGTAATGGCCCCGTAGGCGGTCGGCAGGGTGACCATCTCCCGCTCGAGCCGCGCCCGCTGCCACTCGGACCAGCGGACGCCGATGGTACTCGACTCCTCGAAGAGCACGCGCGAGAGCGCCCCCACCGCATCCGGGGGACCGAGCGCTGTCACCACCACCCCGGGGCGGCTCCGCTTCATGACGACGGGGGTGAGGAACACGTCAAGGGCGCCGGCCTCGAAGAGCCGATCGATCAGGGGCTCGTAGAGCTGTGGGGACATGTCGTCGATCGTCGTCTCCACCTGGGCGATCGTCTCCTGGCCGGTCGGGGCACCGGTGTCGCCGACGAAGCAGCGGAGCACGTTGGGCGCGTCGAGGTCCCTGGTGCCGGCGCCGTAGCCGACGCTCGTCACCGTCATGGCCGGCATCCGCCCGGCGCCGGCGGCGAGCGTGGTGAGGATCGCCGCACCCGTCGGCGTCACCAGCTCGGCCTGGACCGCCGTGTCGACGATGGGAAAGCCACGGAGCAATTCGGCGGTCCCCGGCGCCGGCAGGGGGATCTTGCCGTGGGGGCCCTCGGCGAAGCCACCGCCCAGGGGCAGGGCGGACACGTACACCGCTTCGACGCCCAGGAGCGACAGCCCGATCACGCCCCCCGTCACGTCGATGATCGCGTCCACGGCCCCTACCTCGTGGAAGCGGACGGCGTCCCGGCTCGTCCCGTGCACGCGGGCCTCGGCGTCGGCCAGGCGCGCGAAGATGCGCCGGGCCTGGTCCTTGACGGCCGGCGCCAGCGTGCTCTCTTCCAGGATGGCGAGGAGGTCGCCGAGCGAGCGTTGCGGGTGGTGGGCGCGGTGATCGACCTCGACGTCGATCTTCATCGCGCGGAAGGCGCCCTTGCGCACCTCCCGCGCCAGGAGCCGCCACCCGCTCAGGGGCAGCTTGCCGAGCTCGGCGCGGAGGGCCTCCAGCGGCGCCCCGGCGTCGACCAGCGCCGCCATGATCATGTCGCCTGCGGCCCCGCTGGGGCAGTCGAAGTAGACGACGCGCATGTCGCGTCAGCTCAGTCGGAGGGGGTGGACGTTACGGCCCCCTCCGAGATTCATAGTCAGAGAGGGCCTCACGGCCCCCTCCGAACCACCCCAAAGGGATGGCGCCAGCGGAGCCGGCGCTCGAAACGCCGAGCAGTGGTCGCAGTGAGTTGGCAGCATTCGCCGACAGACCGTCAGCGCTTGGCGACGAGGTGGTTGATCAGGCTGGCCTGGTGAGCGGCGCCGTAGCCGTTGTCGATGTTGACGACGGACACGCCGGGGGCGCAGGAGTTCAGCATCGCCAGCAAGGCCGCGATCCCGCCAAAGGAGGCGCCGTAGCCGACGCTCGTCGGCACCGCGATCACCGGCCGGTCGACGAGCCCGCCGATGACGCTGGGCAGCGCCCCCTCCATCCCGGCAACGGCGACGATAACGTTGGCCCCGGCGAGCGTGTCGTAGTGGGCTAGGAGCCGGTGCAGGCCCGCGACGCCGCAGTCGTAGATGCGCTCCACGTGATCGCCGAGCGCTTCGGCCACGAGGGCGCCCTCCTCGGCCACCGGCAGATCCGAGGTCCCCGCCGCGACGACGGCGATCAATCCGAGCCCCTCGGTGGGGACCGGCCGGATGACGAGCAGCCGCGCCTCGACGTGGTACACGTGCGGGAGCCCGGCGGCGGCGACGGCGGCGGCGATGCCGGGGTCCGCGCGCGTGGCCAGCACGTTGAAGTGGTGTTCGGCCAGACGCCGGCCGATGGCGACGATCTGCTCGGCGCTCTTGCCCTGGCAGAAGATGGCCTCGGGCGCCCCGCCACGCAGGGCGCGGTGCTGGTCCACCTTGGCGAAGCCGAGGTCCTCGTAGGGCAGGCCCCGCAGCCGGGCCAGGGCCGCCTCGACGCTGAGGCGTCCCGCGCT
>DASYUQ010000003.1 GCA_036001065.1 Candidatus Methylomirabilota bacterium | reverse complement strand
CTTCGAAGTATGAAAACGCTGCCGCTGGCCCGACTGCAGGCCCGCGAGGAGCATGTGGAGGCCTTCAAGGCCCTGGCCCACCTCACGCGCCTGCAGATCTTCTTCTTCCTGGTCCGGGCGGGGCGGGAGGTACCGGCCGGTGAGATCCAGGCCGAGCTGGAGATCCCCGGGCCCACGCTCTCCCATCACCTCGACCTCCTGCGCCGGGCCGGCCTGCTCCACAGCCGCAAGGAGGAGCGCTTCATCTACTACTCGGTGCGGCCGGAGACGGTGTCGGACCTGGTCCGGCTGCTCACCGCGTGCTGCTGACGGGGAGGAAAGAACCGTGCGCGACGAGATCAAGGCGGTCGTGAAGGAGAAGTACCGTCAGGCCGCGCTGCGGGTGACCGGCGGCGCCGTGTCGTGCGGCGGCGGCGACGGGGGCTGCGATCCCGTCACCCGGGACCTCTACGCGGCCGGCGAAACGGCGGGCCTGCCGGCCGAGGCGGTGGCCGCCTCGCTGGGCTGCGGCAACCCCACCGCGCTGGCCGCGCTCCACCCGGGCGAGGTGGTGCTCGACCTCGGTTCCGGCGGCGGCATCGACGTCCTGCTCTCGGCCCGCCGGGTGGGCCCGGCCGGCCAGGCCTACGGGCTCGACATGACGGACGAGATGCTGGCGCTGGCCTGGGCCAACGCCGCCCGCGCCGGCGTGACCAACGCGGCGTTCCTCAAGGGCGAGATGGAGCAGATCCCGCTGCCCGACGCCAGCGTCGACGTCGTGATCTCCAACTGTGTGATCAACCTCTCACCCGACAAGGATCGCGTGCTGGCCGAAGCCTTCCGCGTGCTCCGGCGGGGCGGGCGCTTCGCCGTGTCCGACATCGTGGTGCGGGGGCCGGTGGCGCCCGAGATCCGTCGCAGCGTGGAGCTCTGGATCGGGTGCGTGGCCGGTGCCCTCGACGAGGCGGCGTACCGGGCCAAGCTGGCGAAGGCTGGATTCGTGGAGATCGAGGTCGAGCCCACCCGCGTCTACCGCGTGGAGGACGCCCGGGAGATTCTGGCCGGCGCCGGCTTCGATGTGGACGCGCTGGCGCCCGCCCTGGATGGTACATTCATGAGCGCGTTCGTCCGAGCGCGCAAGCCGAAGGAGAGGGGACAGCCATGACCACCGTGCCGCGCGTGCACATCCACATGACGGTGTCCGATCTCGAGAAGAGCCGGCGGTTCTACGAGCGGTTCCTGGGCGTGACCCCGGTGAAGGTGAAGCCCGGCTACGTGAAGTTCCTGCCCGAGTTCGGCCCGCTCAACCTCGTCCTCGCCGACGGTCAGCCCGGCCCCGGGCGGGGCTCGGTGGACCACATCGGCCTCCAGGTCGACACGCGCGAGGAGGTCGTCCGCCAGCTCCAGCGGGTGCAGGCGGCGGGGCTGCCCGTGCGCGAGGAGTTCGGCGTCGACTGCTGCCACGCCAACCAGGACAAGTTCTGGGTGCAGGACCCCGACGGCGTGGACTGGGAGGTTTACGTGCTCAATCACGATCTGGAGGACGAGTCGCCCGCCGTCACCCCGTCGGGGTGCGGCCTCGACCTCCTGAAGCCGAGCGCCTGCTGCGCGCCGTCGACGACGTGAGCCGCGTCGACACGGCCACGGCGACCATTCCCGTCGAGGTCGTCAGCTGGGTGACCAAGTTCACCGGGGGCGAGGGGACGGGCCGGCAGATCTTCGAGGAGCCCCTCACCGGCGGCGCCACCGTGCGCTCGGTGCTGGCCGGCCTCTCGGGGCGCTTCCCCGAGCTGCAGGCGGCGCTCTGGCACGGCAACGAGATCGGCGAGCACATCGAGGTGCTGGTGAACGACGCCGTGCTGGGGGTCAGCCACGGGCTCGACTCGCGCGTGGGGCGGGGCGACCGCATCACGCTCCTCGGGCAGTACATGGGCGGCTGAGCACCCGCCGCGCCCATGGCCACGTACCAGATCATCGCCTGGCGGGGGATTCCCGCGAGCGTCGAGGTCCGCGACGAGAGGGAGACCGTCACCCGCGAGCTCTCCGAGCGCTTCCAGATGCTGATCGACTCGGCGGCGATGCAGCTCGGGCTGCACGAGGCCGATGCCTACATCGAGCAATGGAGCCGCAGCGAGGCGCAGCAGCGGCCGGGACCGGCGCCGCAGGTCGCCGACGCGGTCGTGGCCGAGCTGGAGGATCGCTTCCCGGAGTTCATCGGGCTGGCCTTCCGGCATTCGTGAGCCGCCTGGACGCGTGGCTCCTCACGCTGTGCGCGTCGCGCACCTTCAACATGCTGGTGTTCCAGACGTACGCGGCGACGCTGCCGGTGCTCCGGGGCGCGTGGGGGATGTCGGCGACCGAGGCCGGCTCCATCTCCACCGGGTTCCAGCTCGGCTATGCCGTCTCGCTCATGTGCTTCTCCTCGCTGGCCGACCGGGTGGGGGCCCGGCGCGTCTTCCTCTGGTCGGGCTGGCTCTCCGCCGGCGCGGCGCTGGCCTTCGCGCTCCTCGCCCGCTCGTACCTGACGGGCCTCGCGCTCTACACACTGGTCGCGATCT
Organism: Candidatus Methylomirabilota bacterium; assembly: GCA_036001065.1. Lineage (NCBI taxonomy): Bacteria > Methylomirabilota (SeqCode) > Candidatus Methylomirabilota bacterium. Next base: position 45,198 of record DASYUQ010000003.1, on the reverse strand, counting down.
CCCAGGGCGGCACCTACACCACCGCGATCATGCTCTTCGCCGATCGCTATCCGCCGAACCGGCGGGGGGCGGCCGTCGGCTGGCTGCTGGCCAGCTCCTCGCTCGGCTACGCGCTGTCGCTGCTGGTGTCGGGGGCGGCGTTGCGGACGGGGGGCTACCCGCTGGCCTTCCTGCTCACCGCGTGCGGTCCGCTGGTGGCCGTGCTGCTGGCCTGGCTGGCGCTCCGCACGACGTCGAACGTCGTGCACGAGCGCGCCCGGGGCGTCCGCTTCGGGACGGAAGTGCTCGGCAACGGACCGGCCATGCGACTGATGCTCGGCTATACCTTCCACTCCTGGGAGCTGCTGGGGATGTGGGCGTGGACGCCGGCCTTCGTCGCCGCCGCCCTGGCCGTGGCCGGGGTGGCCGGCGTCCAGGCGGTCGCCCTCGGCGCCTACGTCTCGGCGAGCTTCCACGTGATGGGGCTCATCGCGTCGTCGTCGATGGGCCGCCTGTCCGATCGCCTGGGCCGCCGCATCGTGCTGCTCGTAGTCGCGGCGACCAGCGCCGCGTGCTCGTTCGTCTTCGGCTGGCTGATCGGCTGGCCGGCCGGGCTCATCATCGCCGTCGGGGCGCTCTACGGCTTCACGGCCCTGGGCGACTCCCCGGTGCTCTCGACGGCGTTGACGGAGGCGGTGCGCGCGCCGTACCTTGGCTCGGCCCTGGCCCTTCGGTCGCTGCTGGGGTTCGGGGCGGGAGCGATCGCGCCGCTGGCGTTCGGCGCCGTCCTCGACGCCACGAACCCGCCGGGCCTGACGCCGACCGCATGGGGCTGGGGGTTCGTCACGCTGGGCCTCGGCGGCCTCGGCGCCACGATCTGCGCGTACGGACTGCCACGGGTGCCGACGGGAGGCGCCCAAGGGGAGATGAGGCGATGGCGATGCTGGACGAGCTGACATTCCTCGACGCGACGGCGCTGGCGGAGTCGGTGCGGGCCGGGCAGGTGAAGCCGATCGAGCTGGTGGACGCGGCGATCGAGCGGATCGAGCGCCTCAATCCGACGCTCAACGCGGTCGTGACGCCCATGTACGACGCCGCCCGCCGGGCGGCGCAGGGGGAAGCGAGCGGGCCGTTCGCCGGCGTGCCCTTCCTGCTCAAGGATCTGGTGGCGGCCTGCGCCGGCGCGCGGATGACGTGGGGCTCGCGGTTGCTGCGCGACTTCGTGCCGCCCTACGACAGCGAGCTGGTCCTCCGGTTCAAGCGGGCCGGGCTGATCATCGTCGGCAAGACCAACACGCCGGAGCTCGGTCTGCTGCCGACGACCGAGCCGCAGCTCTTCGGCCCCTGCCGCAATCCCTGGGATCTCGGTCGCACGCCGGGCGGCTCCAGCGGTGGCGCGGCGGCGGCGGTGGCTGCCGGCCTGGTCCCCTTCGCCCATGGCAACGATGGCGGCGGCTCCATCAGGATCCCCGCCTCCTGCTGCGGGCTCTTCGGGCTCAAGCCCACGCGGGGCCGCAATCCCCTGGGGCCGAGCATCGGCGACGTCATGAGCGGGCTGGTCGTGGAGCACGCGCTGACGCGCTCGGTGCGCGACAGCGCCGCGCTGCTCGATGCCACCGCCGGCCCCGATGTCGGCGATCCCTACTGGGCACCGCCGCCGGCGCGCCCCTTCGCCCGGGAGGTGGGTGCCGATCCCGGCCGGCTCCGCATCGCGTTCACGACGACGGCGGCGACCAGGGCGCCGGTGCACCCGGACTGCGCCGCCGCCGTCCACGACGCCGCCCGGCTGGCCGCCTCGCTCGGCCACGAGGTGATGGAAGCGGCGCCGTCCGTGGACGGCGATCTCTTGACCCAGTCGTTCATCACCCTCTGGTCGGCCGGTTGCGCGTGGATGGTCGATTCGCTAGCCGGGGCGGTGGGCCGTGCGCCCAGCGCCGACGATGTCGAGCCGTTCACGTGGGCGCTCTACGGGCTGGGACGTGTCCAGACCGCGGCGACGTACCTGGGCGCCATCGCCACGCTCCAGCGCGTCGCCCGCGACGTGGCCCGCTTCTTCGCGGCGCACGACGTGTGGCTCACGCCGACCGTGGCCGAGCCGCCGCCGGCGCTGGGCAGCTTCGACGCCGAGCCCGACAACCCGATCTCCGCGCTCGCGCGAGCCGGGATGTTCGTGCCCTTCACGCCCATCTGCAACGCGACGGGACAGCCGGCGATGTCCGTCCCGCTCTTCTGGAATGCGGACGGCCTGCCGATCGGCACGCACTGGGTGGGACGCTTCGGCGATGAAGCCACGCTCTTCCGGCTGGCCGCCCAGCTGGAAGCGGCGCGCCCCTGGGCCTCCCGCCGCCCACCGCTCGCTGCGTGAGGTGGGGGCGGGGTAGGGTTCCGAGCGAGTTGCTTTTCGAAGCGAGGAGCCCTACCCCGCCCCCACCTCACACCGGGTGGGTGGGTTGACGGCGAGATGTCCGGGGGGCTAGGGTGGCATCCATGGCGCGACCCATCCCGGTCAAGCTGATCGAGGACACTGCCCGCGAGCTCACGGCCCGGGCGGCCATCGACATCCCGCCGGACTACCGCGAGGGCGTCCGCCGGGCGCGCGACGCCGAGCAGAACAAGCTCGCGCGCTTCGTGCTCACCGAGATGCTGGCGAACTGGGAGCTGGCCACCGCCGAGCGGCGGCCGATGTGCGCCGACACGGGCCTGCCGCGCTACTACGTCCGCGTCGGTAACGAGGCGGCGATCGAGGGTGGGTTCGTGGCCCTCGAGCGCGCGCTCCGCAAAGCGACGGCCGAGGCCACCGCCACCATCCCGCTCCGCCCGAACCGCGTGCATCCGCTGACCCGGGTGGATCACAACAACAACGTGGGGATGCACGCGCCCGAGGTCACGTACGCGTTCGAGCCCGGCGGGGAGTTCATCGACCTCACCACCGTCCACAAGGGCGGCCTCTTCGGCTCCGACTACCGCATGCTCTTCCCCAGCGACGGGATCGGCGGCATCAAGCGCTTCTTCATCGACACGCTGGTGGAGTTCGGTCGCCGGGGGCTCGCCTGCCAGCCGGCGATCGTCGGCGTCGGCATCGGCGGCTCCAAGGACACCTGCGTCCGGCTCGGCAAGGAGGCGGCCTGCCTGCGGGTGGTCGGCAGCCGCAACCCCGATCCCGCGATCGCCAAGCTCGAGGAGGAGCTGACGCGGCTGGGCAACTACATCGGCATCGGGGCCATGGGCTTCGCCGGCAGCTCGCTGGTCGTGGCCACCCACATCGAGGTGGCGTACTCGCACACCGGCGGGATGCCGATCGCCATGCACAGCTTCTGTCTGTCGTCGCGGCGTGCCACCGCGCGCATTCGTCCCGACGGTCTGGTCGAGTTCCGCACCGACCCTCAGTGGTTCACCGACTACTACCGTCGCCAGGGCATCGAGTGACGGCCCCGGCGATCGAGCGGCTGGACGACGTGGCGATGGACCAGGTGCGTCTGACCACGCCGGTGGGCGACGCCGACCTCGCCCGGCTCAAGCTCGGCGACGTGGTTTACCTCGACGGCTTCGTCTACACCGCACGCGAGGGCGTCTATCGGAAGGTCGTGGAGCAGGGGCAGGGGCTGCCGGCGAGCGTCACGCGCCTGACCAACGTCAACTTCCACTGCTCGCCGGCGGCGACGGTGCGCCCCGACGGTGCCTACGTCGTGGAGGCGGTCACGGCGACGGCCTCCTTCCGCTTCGGCCGGTCGATGGCGCGCTGGTTCGAATGCTCCGGGGCCAAGGTCATCGTGGGCAAGGCGGGGCTCACGGAGCTGGCCTACCGCGAGTGGTTCGTTCCCCATGGCGCGGTCTATCTCACCACCGTCGGCTACGGGTTGGGGGCCGCCTACGGCAAGTGCATCACGGGGGTCAGGGAAGTCCACTGGCTCGAGGAGCTGGGGATCGCCCAGGCGCTGTGGGTGCTGGAGGTCGAGCGACTCGGCCCGTTCCTCGTCGAGGGCGACCGCGAAGGCCGGAGCCTCTTCGCGCTGGCCAACCGCGAGATCAACCGGCGCCTCGACGACGTCTACCGCGGGCTTCCGAAGTACGCCATGAGCCGTTTCGGCGAGAGCACGCCTCAGGACGAGATCGTCTAGTGTTCCGTCTGGGAAGTCATGTAAAGAGGCCGCCAGCACGCGGTGCCGAGGCCGACGGGCACGTGCGGCAGGGGTCCGCGGGACCCGTCCCCGCCCGCTGGCCACGGACCCCGCGTGCCCAGGTGGAGCCCAGCCGCAATGGGGCAGCGGTCGCGTGCCGCGTGGTCCCGCGATCCCTGCCGCACGTGCCCGTCGGCCCCGCTGGCAGCGGCGTGAGCGCGGTGATCGTTAACATGACTTCCCAGACGGAGCACTAGCCCGTCGGCGCCCCGCCCGGGCCGGCACGCTTCGCCAGAAACCCGGCGGTGTGCGCGGGCGTCGCTTCGCGGAGCTCGGCCAGCGATGCCCGGAGACGCTTGAGATCGTCGGGCGTGTCTACGTCGAACCAGGCCGGCAAGCACGCCGTCGTGAGCCCGGCCGCTGCTGCGCGGTGCAGGGTCTCCGCCAGCACGCTCGGCGTGCTCCACGGGATACCGTCGAAGAGCTCCCGACGGACGGCGCGCACCCCGATCAAGTAGTAGCCGCCGTCATCGCTCGGCCCCAGCACCACGTCGGGGCCTGGCCGCATGATCAGGTCGACCGCCTGCTGCAGGAACGCGCTCGGGAGCGTCGGCGTGTCGCTGTCGACCGCGACGGCGGCTGGGTGGCCGTTGTCGAGGAGCTGCGCCAGCGTGTTGGCCAGCCGCGTGCCCAGGTCGGCGCCGCGCTGGAGCACGAGCGTGAAGCCCGGGGCCAGCTCCTCGAAGATGGCCCGGCCCTCGGGCGGCGTGTACGCCACGGCGGGATGCGCCTCCTTGAGGGCCCGCACCTGCTCGATCTTGTCGAGGAGGAAGCAGCGGTAGAGCGCGGCGGCCTCGGCGGGGCTCAACGGCGGGCAGAGCCGCGTCTTCACCTCGCCCAGGCGGGGCGCCTTGGCCATGATGGCGACGGCGACCGGCATCACTGGTGGATCACCCGCGGCGGTTTCGGCTCGTGCGGGTAACTGAGGATGTCCGTCGTGTTGCACTGGTGATCGGCGACGACGAAGTGCCAGTCGCGGGGATCGGTGGGTGCCTTCGACGTGTCGACTTCGAGCTGGTACACGCCGTCCGGGTAGTTCGACTTGAGGCTCCACACCCAGCGGGGAGGGGCCATGGCGAACGTGCGTCCCGTCGCCGCGTTGAACGCCAGCACCTGGGGACCGAGGTCGCCGTTCGGGTCGGCGACCTCCATCTTGATGATCGTGGCCTTGCCCTTCCGCGTCTCGCTCGGGACGAACTCGACCCTCTTGATGACGGGGTCGTTGGCCCGTGTGGGCTCGGGCACGAGCACGACCTCGACCTCCAACGTCTTGCCGGTCTCGACCTTCACCGCATTCGGCTTGTAGATGTACCCGCTCGAGTAGACGTGCAGCCCGTACTGGCCGCCTTCGGCAAGCTCGATCCGGAAGCGGCCGCTGGCATCGACCGGCGCCCCGCGGTCCCAGCGGTTATTGTGGATCTCCCCTTTCTCGAGCAGCGCGAGGCCGGGGAGCGGCTGACCGTTCTGGGCCCGCACAACGCCCGTAATCGCTGTCACCGCGTCCGCGCCAGGCGGGAGCGCGAGCGCCATGAGCCAGAGTGCGAGAGAGACGGTGAGGAGAGCGTGGACCATGCTGCCTCCTTCGCTACGGTGAGCCGCCCGGCCGGCCGGCGAGCTTCGACATCAAAAAGGCGATGACGTCGGCGGTGGGCTGGCCGTCCTGCCCGAGAGGCGGGAGGTCCGGCCGGTGCCGTCCGAGGAAGCGCTCGAGCGACTCGACCCGGCCGTTCACCGCGCGCGGGAACAGGAGCGTGGCGGGAGCGACGGTGCCGGGGTCGTGGCAGCTGCGGCACCGGCGCCCGTAGAGCCGCTCGCCACGCCCGACGCTCTCGGCGAGCGCGCGAAGCCGGCCCTCGAAGACCGGCTGGCCGGCGACGATCCCCGGTGAGACCGGCACACCGGTGCCGCGCGACGTCAGATACGCGGTGATCGCGAGGGCCGCCCGCTCCGGGTCGGGGAGCCCATAATGACGCTGCACCGCCTCGGTGTTCGCCTGAAGCAGCGTCATCACGCGGCCCTCGGGAGGCGGCAGCGGCCTGTACTTGGGAAAGCTCGCGGCCCACCCACGCGTCTCGTCGGGATCGTGGTGACACGTGGCGCACGCGACGGGAGCCCCAGGATCGGGCGAGTTCTTCCACCATTGCTCGCCCTCCGCGACGAGCGCCCCGAAGCTGCCCGCGGGCGCCCCCGCCGGGGCCTGCCCGGCCGAGACCACCGCGATCAGCACCAGCGCGATAGAGCGGATCATCACGCTCGAGCGCTCACACCCTCTCGCGTTGGTTACCGCCGCGAGGCGCGGCGTGGATGAGGGTCAACGTGCCCACGGTGAGGAAGCCCGTCGTGTAGAGAGCGAGGAAAGGGACGGCGGCATAGCTCTGGTAGGCGCAGAAGAGCCAGGTGCTCCAGGCACAGTAGAGCCCGAGCGCGACCTCGATGAAGCCCCCCGAGAGGCGCCGGTCCGCGTAGGCCTTGCCGCGCCAGTGCCCTCCGGCTGGACCGATGCCGAACTTCGGAGTGCGCACGAACTCGAGATCCCTCCTCCACAGTGCGTCGAGCACGGCCAGGCTCGTGCTCCACGACACCCCGACGCCCATGATCATGATGGCGGGCAGCCGCCACAGGCGGCGCAGCCAGCCTGGATCGAGGACCTGCTGGGCGTAGACGAGCAGGAATCCGGGCCCGAGGACGCCCAGCGTGAAAATCAGGCTCACGCCGAGCAGGATGCTTCCCTCCGGTGCGACCTCCTTCGCGCCGAGCAGGGGGACCGATAGGAGGACCACGGTCAGCATGGCGGGGTGGATCATGTAATAGGTCAGGTGGATGAAGGCCTGGTACTTGGTCCAGGGCGAAAGTGGCGCGCGGGCGACCGCCGGCAGGAGCTTGAGGGCGGTCTGGATTGACCCTTTGGCCCAGCGGCACTGCTGCGACTTGAACCCTGTGATCAGGACCGGCAGCTCCGCCGGGCAGACGAGGTCGGGGCGGTAGACGATGCGCCACCCGCGAAGCTGCGCGCGATAGCTCAGGTCGAGGTCCTCGGTCAGCGTATCGTGCGTCCAGCCCCCGGCGTCCTCGATGGCGGCCTTGCGCCAAACGCCGGCCGTCCCGTTGAAGTTCAGGAGCAGGTTGCCCCAGAAGCGGGCTGACTGCTCGACCGCGAAGTGGCCATCGATGCCAAGGGCCTGGGCCACCGTCAACACGGAGAACTCGCGGTTCAGGTGACCCCAGCGCGTCTGAACCACCGCCACCCGCGCGTCGGTGAAGTGCGGGATGGTTTTTCGGAGAAAGTCGGGCTCCGGTACCGAGTCGGCGTCGAAGATCGCCACGAACTCTCCGCGCGCCTCCTGGAGCCCAGCCGCGAGGGCACCGGCCTTGAACCCGGTGCGCTCGCGACGGTGGAGGTGGACGAGCGTCAGCCCGCGCGCGCGGAGCTGGCTCGCGGTCTTTGCCATGATCGCGCCGGTGTCGTCGGTGGAGTCGTCAAGCACCTGGATCTCGAGGCGGTCGCTCGGGTAGTCGAGCGCGCCGACAGCCTCGAGCAGGCGGCTCGCGACGTAGCGCTCGTTGTAGAGGGGAAGCTGCACGGTTACGGACGGCCACTCGGCCGGCGGCTCAGGAGTGACCGCCTCCCTGATGTGCCGGCGGTTCCACCAGTGGATCGCGAGCAGGGGATAGGCGTTCAGGCCGTAGAGAAAGAGCGCGACGACCGAGACGAAGTAGAGGACTCCGACGACGACGCTCACGTCGTCCTCGGCGCGAGCGCTGCCGGGACCCGGTGCGCGAGCGCACGCCAGCCGGCGTAGAGGAGGAGCGCGTAGAGTGGGCCGTACTCGGCGAGCCACGCCCACCAGGGGATTGGCGCCGGCTCTACGACGTAGCTCATGTACGAGAGCGTCACGGCGCCGCTGAAGTAGAGCCACGCCGGCCAGGGCCGGAAGCAGAGGAACGGCACGATCCAGAGCGCGTACCAAGGATGCATGCTGGTCGGCACCAGGAGGAGGTAGGTGGCGACAGCGAGGGCGCCCGCGCGCGTCATCCCCGCGGCGTCGCCGCCGTGGGCCCGGCCGATCCAGGCGACGACCCCCGCCATCAGCGCGAAGAGGAGGGCCATCGCGGCGGCCCGCGCCAGCTCGCCGGTGAGGCCGAGCGGGTAGGTCAGGAGTGCGCGGAGGCCAATGTTGTGGTCCTCGGCGCTGCCCAGGTACTCGGGGAGGAATCCGAAGGCGCCGAGCCCCGCGGTGGCAGCGTGGGGGAGGTACCCGAGCGCGACCGTGGCGGCGACAGCCGCGGGAAATCGCCTGTCGCGCGGCCGCCACCAGGCGGGAAGAAGGACGAGGGGATAGAGCTTCATCAGCACGGCGGCCCCGAGGGCGACGCCCGCACGCACGGAGGCCCCGCTCTGGCGCCAGGCGAGCGCCGCCAGCACCAGCGGGATCACGGCGAGGTCGACATGGCCCGCCTGAACGCCTTCGAAGACCACGAGCGGCGACCAGGCGTAGACGATCGCCGCCGCCCGGGTCACCCCCGCCCGGCGAAGCAGCGCGAGCAAGAGCCCCACCGTCACGGCCTCACTCGCAAGCAGGAACGCTCGCCATGCCAGGAGGCTGTCGGGTGCGACGAGCGCCACCAGCGCAAAGGCGACCTGGGCGCCCGGCGGGTAGACGGTCGGCTTCGCCGGCCGGTTGATGTTGGGATAGATCGTCTCGTCACGGAGCGGCGCGAGCTCGGCGGCAGTTGGCGGGTAGCGGTATGGGCTGATCCCCGCCCACTGCACCCGGCCGTCCCAGAGATAGCGATAGAGATCGGAGGAGAGCACCACCGGGCTCGCGAGGAGGCTCACGCGGAAGAGGAGAGCGAAAACTAGCACCAGGCCGAGGAGGAGGTGATCGTCCGGGCGCCGGCGCAGGACCACTAAGATGACGAGCACGTAGAGGAGGAACAGGCCACCGAAGAGGCCCATGTAGGCGACGTGAGTGCGCGGGCTGCCCGAGACGAGCAGCGGCAGGCCTAGCCCGTAGCCGAGCAGGCTCGCGGCTCCGAGGCCGCCGACGAGGATGCGCGCTTCCGTTTGCCTGCTCACGTCGCGGCTACTCCGAGCGTCACACGGCGTACTGCATCACCCGCGCCCACGTGCGCCCGGCCGCCGCTCGGCGGCGCAGCGCCGGCTCGAGGACGCGGTCGACGCCGAGGATGCGCCCGGCGCCGGTGAAGGCGAAGCAGAACAGGGGCAGCGTCAGGAGCGGCCAGATCCAGTACCACTCGCCGGGGACGTTGAAGGCGCCGAGCGCGATGTTCACCTGCCAGAGGAAACCGGCGATGCCCGCCAGGCGCGTCAGAATCCCGAAGAGCAGCGCCAGGCCGAGCGTCAGCTCGACGACGAACGTCTGCAGGCCGAAGAGAGGGAAGTTCGGCACCACGACGTTCTTGAGAAACGCCGCGTACCAGCCGAAGGCGGGATGGGCGATCTCCTGCTCGATGAAGCCCTTGAGCCAGCCGTAGTCGATCCAGGGGGCCTTCTGGAGGGCCATGTCGAGATAGAGCAGGCCGTAGGCGATCCGGAAAAGCGCGAGCGGCCAGCCGGGCACGAGCGTCGCGACACCGAAAGCGTTGGGCGCCATGGCGTCAGAGGCTCCAGCGCAGCCCGCAACCACGGCACGGGTCGGGAGGCGCGGCGCTTTCGAAGTCCATTCGGAACTGCCGATAGCGCTCGCCGTTCCAGATCTCCGCGAAGGGCTGGCGGAAGGCGTTGCCGAGGATGAGGCCGCCGTAGTCGCGGGCGACCCACGGGGAGATGCAGCAGGGCAGCACGTTGCCGTTGGCCGTGACGTAACTGAGGGTCCACGGCCGCTGGCAGCCGGCCCAGTATCGCGCGCCCGTGGCGTCGCCCTTCAGGCTTTCCAGTGGCGTCGTCAGCCCCGAGGCGCGGAGCGCGACGCCCAAGCTCTGGGCGAGCCTCGCCGCCTCGTCGAGCACGTGTTTCTCTCGCTCGCGCAGCCTCCCGTGGAGAGCGTTCTCTTCAGTGGCGAGCCCGAGACCGTTGAAGACGAGCCGCTGCACGTAGACCTCGCCGACGCCGAGGTCGCCGGCCAGCCCCACGAACGCAGGGAGCTCGTCCAGGTTGACGCGCGAGGCGGTGAGCCAGAGGGAGACGCGCGGTGTTGGGCGCTCCATCTCGCGCTGAAGTGCGATCAGCCAGCGCACATTGGCCACCACGCGAGCGAACTGGTCAACGCCGCGGAGCTTCATGTAAGTCTCTCGCGTCGCCGCATCCATTGACACCCGGTACTCGTCGAGACCGCTCTCGATCAGCCGGCGGGCCCGTTTCAGCGTGAGGCTCACGGCGTCCGAGTTGAAGAGCACCATCGGCACGCGGGTCTTCAGGTACGCGACGATGTCGAAGATCTCCCGGTTGAGCAGCGGCTCGCCGATCCCGTGGAGCACGACGCGGTCGAGGGCGGGGAACTGCTCGACGATGGCCTTGACCTTCTCCAGCGTCAGGTCAGCGGGTGGCTCGAGTGTCAAGAAGGTGCGGATGCAGGTCTGGCATTCCGAATCGCACCGGTTGGTCGTCTCGAGATAGAGCGAGCGTGGCAGCGTGGCGACGACGGCGGGGCGGGTGGCAGTGCTCATGCCGATTCGGGTCAGCGCGCCGAGACGACCGTGGTGCAGGCACTGGCCATCTTGGGGAGATCCTGGCTCTTGGCCTGCTCCCAGTCCAGCGTGATCCGCTCGCCCCGCGCGAACGGGCAGTAGGGGTCGGGCCCGTCGAGGCGCCCGACCAGGGCGCGCCGTCCTGCGCAGCCGCCGCGGCACGCGCAGCCCTCGCAGGCCGCCGGCCGCCGGCGGGCGTCGACGAACTCCGGTGCGTCGATGATCGCCTCACCGAGGCGCCCGAGGTCGGCGAGGGTGAGGCGACTGGTCGGCCAGTAAGTGCAGGGTAGCACCCGACCGTCGGGCGCGACTCGTACCGTCGAGCGGCCGCAGCCCGGTCCGGCGAACTCCGGCAGCTCCAGCACGGCGGCGAGGACCGGCTCGGTGGTGGCGACGAGGCGCGTGGTATTGGCGAGCACCCTCAGGCCCGTCCAGAACTGCTCGTACGTCAGCGTGAAGCGGTCGGTCTTGGACGGCTGATAGACGTTCACGCGCAGGTTCGCGCCAAACGTCGCGGCGAGCCTCGCCAGGTCGGCCAACCGGTCGTAGTTGATGCTCATCATCACCGAGGTAACCGTGACCGGCACCCCGAGGCCCACGCACCGGTCGAGCGCGCCCGTGACCGTCCGCCAGTTGCCGCTTCCCCGGAAGCTGTCGTGTTCGGGCTCGGTGGGAAAGTCGAGCGAGAACTCCACGCTGTGGAAGCGCTTCACCGCGTCGTCGCCGAGCGCCTGGATGCTGAGGCCGTTGGAGGTGATGCTGGTCTTGATGGCCCGGTCCCAAAGGTAGTCGAGGATGGCCTCGTACTCGGAGTGCAGGCCGTTCTCGCCCACGCCCAGATTCATCGAGCGCGTCGGAATACTCTCGCAGACCCGCTGCACGTCCCGCAGCGTGAGCCGCCCCACGACCATGTCCGGACGGTAGCAGTGCGGGCACTTGAGATTGCACTCGTTGGTGAGCCCGATGCCGACCGAGAACGCCATAGCTGTCAGCGCCTCCAGGCGTATCGCACGGTGGTGAAGAGCAGATGATAGCCGGCCAGCAGGCTGCCCCTGAGCGTTCCCGCGACCTTCGAGCGCCCCAGACGCGCGCGGCAGGTCACGGGGACTTCGGCGATCCGGTAGCCGCGCCGCGCCGCTTTCACCACCATCTCCACCGGCCAGCCGTAGGTCTTGTGCTCCATCCGGAGATCGCGGAGCACGCGCGCGGGGATGGCGCGGAAGGGGCCGATGTCGGTGAGCCTCAGGCCATAGAGCAGCCGCAGCAGCGCGGTGACCAGGCGGTTGCCGAAGCGTTGCTGGGGCGTGAGCGCGCCCGGCCCGGCACCGCCCCGGACGCGCGAGCCCATCACCAGGTCGGCCTCGCCGGCGAGCAGGGGGCCGAGCACCCGCGACAGTTCCTTCGGGTCCTCGTTCCGGTCGCCGTCGAGGAAAACGAGGATGTCGGCGTCCCGGGCGGCCAGCGCGCCGGCCAGGCACGCGGCGCCGTATCCTCTCGTCACCTCGCGGATAACGCGCGCTCCTGCCGCCGCCGCGAGCTCCGCGGTGCGGTCGGTGCTACCGTTGTCCACCACGATGACCTCGTGCACGAGGTCGCGGGGCACCTCGCGGACGACGCCGCCGATGGCCGCCTCCTCGTTCAAGGCGGGAATGACCACGCTGATTCGCGGGTCGTCTGGTCGTCGCGCTGTCATGGCCGCCGTTCCCCTCGCGGGTGCCGGTGAGTGTGCGTCGAGGGCCGGGACGCAGTTGTCACAGACCTGTCAAATCAGCGCAGCCGGATGGCTGGCGCTGGGGTTTCAGCCATACGCCAGGAGGCTGGAGCAAGTCAACGGCATCGCCCCAACCACCTCGACTATTTGACACGCCCGTGACAAACTCCGGTGCGCGGGAAGGCACGTTGAGGGCCATGAGGAGCTCCACGATCCGGCGGATCGCGGCCGTCGCCGCGGTGGTGATCGGCCTCGTGGGGTGCGGTGCGCCAGGCGCGGACGCGCAAGCCCTCAAACTGGGCGCGCCGGCGCCGGAGATCGCGGGTAGCCCCTGGATCAACAGCGCGCCGCTCACGACCGCCACCCTCCGGGGGCGCGTCGTGCTCGTCGAGTTCTGGACCTACGGCTGAATCAACTGCCAGAACGTGATCCCGCAGTTGCGGGCCTGGCACGACACGTACGGCAAGGCGGGGCTGACCATCGTCGGCGTCCACTCGCCCGAGTTCTTCTGGGAGCGAGCGCATGACCGCGTCGCCGCCGCGACGAAGAAGCTCGCGATCCTCTATCCCGTCGTGCAGGACAACGATCTCGCGATCTGGAAGCGCTTCGGTGTGTGGGCCTGGCCGACCACGCTCCTCGTCGATCGCCAGGGCATCGTGCGGTACCGGCACATCGGGGAAGGCGCCTACGACGAGACGGAGGCGATGATCCGCCGCCTCCTCGCCGAGCGCGGCTGACGCGCGCGTGGGCGCGCCGCCGCGCCTGGCCGCCTTCGCGCTGGCCGCGATCATCGTGCCGGCGGTGACCGTCGCCGTGCTCGGGTACGTCTCGCTCCGCCAGTGGCAGACCTCCGCCGAGCTGCTCTTCCGGGAACAGGCGCGGGACATGGCGGTCATGACGGTGGACAAGATTCAGATGGTGATCCGCCAGCTGGAGGACGAGATCCTGGCCGGGCTGCGGGAGGCGCTGAGGGAGGCGGGCGACAGCGCCGCCGCGCTCGACCGGTTCCGCGCCCGGACGCCGCTGGTCGAGGGCGTGTACCTGTTCGATCGCGGCGGTCGCCTGGTCTATCCCCGCGCCCGCACCGCCGAGGCCCGCGCCGTCGCCTCGGGGCTCGTGGAGATCTCCCCGAGCCTCTGGGACCGCGGCGGCCGTCGCGAGCTCGTGGTCGGTGAGCGCCCGGTGCTCGCCGCCATCGTCACGCCCCGCGGTGGCGCCCCGCGGCTGGCCGCCCTCACGCCGCGCCTGCAGAACCTCCAGCGCCACGTGTTCGAGACCACTATCAAGCCGCTGGAGACGTCGATCATCTGCGCGGTGCTCGACGTGGAAGGCCGGCCTGTCTTCAGCCAGGGGCCCGTCGAGCAGGCCGACCTGCTCGTCACGGTGCCGTTCCGGGAGGGGTTTCCCAACTGGAGCCTGGCCCTCTACCAGCCGCGCGGCGCGTCGCCCCGCCAATCGGTCCGCCGCCAGGTCATGATCTTCACGGCCGCCTTCGGCGTGCTGCTCCTGGTCATCGTCGCCGGCATCGGGGCCACGTACCGGCTCGTCCGGCGGGAGACGGAGATGGCACGGCTCAAGTCCGACTTCGTCGCCAACGTCTCCCACGACCTCAAGACGCCACTGTCGGTGATCCGCATGTTCGGCGAGACCCTGGAGATGGGGCGCCTGCCGGACGAAGCCGCCCGGCACGAGTACTACCGGGTGATCACGCGGGAGAGCGAGCGCCTGTCGCGCCTGATCGACAACGTGCTCGACTTCTCGCGCATCGAGGGCGGCCGGCGCACCTACGACCGGGTGCCCACCGCGGTGGAGCCGCTCGTCCGGGACACGCTGGAGGCGTTCAGCTATCCGCTGGCCCAGCAGGGTTTCAAGGTCGACGTCCGGGTCGCGCCCGATCTACCCGAGATCGCCCTCGATGCCGACGCCGTCGGGCAGGCGCTGGCCAACCTGATCGACAACGCGATCAAGTACTCGGCCGAGCGGAAGTCGCTGGCCATCGACGCCCGCCTGGTGGACGGCCAGCTGGCCATCATCGTCGCCGACGCGGGCGTGGGCATCCCGCGCGAGGAGCACGCGCGGATCTTCGACAAGTTCTATCGCGTCGGCCGGAGCGAGACCCAGGGCCGGCGCGGCAGCGGCGTGGGCCTGGCCCTCGTCCGCCACGTCGCCGAGGCCCACGGCGGCCGCGTTACCGTGGAGAGCCGTCCGGGCCAGGGCAGTCGATTCACCGTGTGGTTGCCGGCGTGACCGCCCCGCCTCGAGGGCTCGCCGCGCGCCCCGCCGCGGGCGTCCCGGTCTCCGCATGCGAGATGGTGGGCGCGCGCAGCGTTTTGACGCCATTGTGACATTCGAGGGGACCAGAGCGTTACGCTACACCATATGGCAGGGCTCCCTCGCGTCGTGCCGCAGATGAGCCCGTGCGTCTCGATCGAGCGCTTCTGGCTCGATCTGCTGGACGGGCGCATCAACGGCTGGCGGCACCAAGGCCGGATGCCTCCGGCCGTGTGCTTCCGCCGCCCGGAAGAGTGGCAGACGCTCTTCGAGCAGCGCGGGTTGAGAATCGCGCACCGCCGGTGGCTGGGGTCCCGCTGGGAACGCCTGGTCCATCACCCGCTGGCGTTCGTACTGGACAGGCCCCAGGTGCAGGGGAGGGCCGCCCCTGGCGAGACCCGTGTCTCAGTCCCCCGCCGGCCCCAGCTCGACGCGAAGAGGAGCGCGTGATGCCGCGGATTCTCATCGTGGACGACGAGCCGGAGATGGTGCGGGGCCTCGAAGACAACCTCGGGTTCGAGGGGTATCAGACGTTCACCGCCACCAACGGCGAGGACGCGCTGGCGGTGGCGGCGCGGGAGGCGCCGGACCTGGTCATCCTCGATCTTATGATGCCGAAGATGAGCGGCTGGGAGGTGTGCCGGGCGCTGCGCGCGAAGGGCATCGACGTGCCGGTCATCATGCTGACCGCCCGCGGCGAGGAAGCCGACCGCGTGCGGGGCCTCGAGCTGGGCGCCGACGACTACATCGCCAAGCCGTTCTCGCTGCGGGAGCTCCTGGCCCGGGTGCGCGCGGTGCTGCGCCGGCCCGGACCCCGTCACAAAGCGGACGAGTACGCCTTCGGCGACGTGCGCGTGCGCCTCCGGGGCCGTCAGGTCTTCAGGGCCGGCCGGGAGGTCGCGCTGACGCGCAAGGAGTTCGATCTGCTCGCGTACCTGCTCGCCCACCGGGGCGAGGTAGTGACGCGCGAGCGGTTGCTCGACGACGTGTGGGGGTACGAGCGCTTTCCCACCACGCGCACCGTCGATACCCACGTCCTGCGTCTCCGACGGAAGTTCGAGGCCGATCCCGATCGGCCCCAGTGGATCCTGACCGTCCACGGCCAGGGTTACAAGTTCGTGGCCTCGTGAGATAGTGGACGCGGTGGAGGAGGTGCCATGCTGATCCGACGCCCGGAGCGCTTCAAAGCCTCCGAGATCACCGACGCGAAGCTCTACCTCGGTCGGCGCGCCTTCATCGCCGGCTGCGCCGCCGTCGCGCTCACCCCCGGTGGCGAGGCCGAGGCCGTCCAGCCGCCCCCGCCCGGCCCCGCCCTGGCAGCGACGCGGAACGACGCGCTCAGCCTCAAGGAGGCGCCGACCAAGTGGGAGGCGGCGACCACCTACAACAACTTCTACGAGTTCGGGGTGAACAAAGACGATCCCGCGCGCGAGGCCCACCGCCTCCGGACGCGACCCTGGACGGTGCGGGTGGACGGCCTGGTGCGCCAGCCCAAGACCTTCGACATCGACGAGCTGCTTCGGCTCTTCCCCCTCGAGGAGCGCGTGTACGCGCTCCGCTGCGTGGAGGCGTGGTCGATGGTCATCCCCTGGATCGGCTTCCCGCTGGCCTCGCTGCTCAAGCGAGTGGAGCCCACCGGCCAGGCCAAGTACGTCGAGTTCACGACGCTCCACGATCCCGAGCAGTTTCCGGCTCAGCGGAAGGGTCTCTTCAACTTCTCCGGGCTCGACTGGCCGTACGTGGAGGGGCTCCGGCTCGACGAGGCCCTCCATCCGCTGACGCTGGTGACCGTGGGCATGTACGGCCGCGTGCTGCCGAACCCCAACGGCGCGCCGATCCGCGTGGTGGTGCCGTGGAAGTACGGGTTCAAGAGTGCCAAGTCGATCGTGCGCATCCGCCTGGTGAGCGACCAGCCTCCGACGGCGTGGAACAAGGCGGCATCCCAGGAGTACGGCTTCTACTCGAACGTCAACCCCGACGTCAGTCACCCCCGCTGGAGCCAGGCGACCGAGCGGCGCATCGGCGAGTTCCGCCGGCGGGCGACGCTGATGTTCAACGGCTACGCCGACCAGGTCGCCCACCTCTACGCGGGGATGGATCTGAAGAAGTCCTACTAGTGCCGGTCCAATTAACTTCGCCATACTTCGTTCTCGGACTCACGCAGGCTCGCCTCGCGTGCCGAGCACGCTGCGGCTTCGCACGACTGGTCGCAGGCTCGCCTCGGACGGGCGGGATTCTCCGGGTTCGCTCGCCTCGGGCGCAGGGGCCCCAGCCCCTGGCCGCCCGGCGGCTCGCCCAGCGGCCCGCCGCCGTCCTGCGGCTCGCACTCCCCCGCCGGTCCTCGACGTACAACCGCGTACGCCTCCGGCCGGCGCCTCCCTCCGAGCCACTGAAGCGTCGCTTCGCAGCGGCGACCGCTGCTCAGCTCCTCCTGCGGGGCCTCGTCTGGCTCGTTACTGGGACCGGCACCTGCGGGCACCCGTTGGGACATGGCCGGACCTGGTTGGAGGCGCACTAGGACGAGTGAGCAGCCGCGGGCGCGTCGTCTTGAAGGCGGCCGTCTGGGCGGCCTGCCTGGCGCCCCTGGCGGCGCTCATCTTCTGGGTCGTCACCGACGACCTGACCGCCAACCCCATCAGCTTCATCACCAACCACCTCGGCGACTGGACGTTCCGGATCCTCCTGGCCTCGCTGGCGATGACGCCGCTCCGCCTCGTCGCCGGCTGGGGCTGGCCCGCGCTCCTGCGTCGCCTGCTGGGGCTCTTCGCGTTCTTCTATGCCGCGCTGCACTTCAGCGTCTGGATCCTGGTCGACCACTTCTTCAACTGGGGGCAGATGGCCGCCGACATCGTCAAGCGCCCGTACGTCACCATGGGCATGCTGGCGCTGACGCTGCTGGTGCCGCTGGCGGCGACGTCGACCGCGGGGATGGTGCGACGCCTGGGGGCCGCCAACTGGAAGCGCTTGCACCGGCTCGTGTACGTGACCGGCATCTGCGCCGCGCTGCACTTTCTCTGGCTGGCCAAGGTCGGGCGCACCGATCAGTACGTCTACGTCGCGGTGCTGGCGCTGCTGCTGGGCGTGCGGGCGGTGGACGCGCTTCGGCGGCTGGCGCGCCGGCGGCGGCAGCGCCGGCAGGCGCTGGGGGCGACCTCCTCGGCGGGGTCGCGCCCCTAGCGAAAAATCCCCACCCTCGCCGGTCAGGGGCCGTAATATCCCTGGGAGCATGAGCCCCGCTCCGTCCCTCGAGCTCAACGGCCGCACCTATCGCTGGCCCGCGCGGCCGGTGGTGGTCGTCTGCATCGACGGCGGCGAGCCGGAGTACCTGGACCGCGCCATCGCGGCCGGGGTCGCGCCGGCCCTGGAGCGGTTCCGCCGGCACGGCGTCTACCGGCCGGCGCGGAGCGTGATGCCGAGCTTCACCAACCCCAACAACCTCTCCATCGTCACCGGCGCGCCGCCCGCCCTGCACGGCATCTCGGGCAACTACTTCTACGACGCGGCGGCCGGCCGGGAAGTGATGATGAACGACCCCCGGTTCCTGCGCTGCGACACGCTCCTGGCCGCGCTCACGCGCGCGGGAGCCCGCGCCGTCGTCATCACCGCCAAGGACAAGCTGCGGAAGCTGCTCGGGCACGGGATGGCCGGCATCTGCTTCTCGTCCGAGAAAGCGGAGGAGGTCACGAAGGACGAGCACGGCATCGAGCGCGTGACCGATCTCGTCCCCCTGCCCGTTCCCGACGTCTACAGCGCCGAGCTCTCCGAGTATGTGCTGGCGGCGGGACTGGCGCTGCTCCAGCGCGAGCGGCCGGACGTCATGTACCTCTCGCTCACCGATTACATCCAGCACAAACACCCGCCCGGCGATGCGGTGGCCACGCGCTTCTACGCGATGCTCGACCGGTACTTCGACGCCTTCGACCGCGCGGGCGCGGTGCTCGGCATCACGGCGGACCACGGCATGAACGCCAAGACGCGCGCCGACGGCACGCCGAACGTCGTCTACCTGGGCCCGCTGCTGGAGGCGCTGGTCGGGCCGGGGCGCGCCCGCGTGATCCTGCCCATCACCGATCCGTACGTGGTGCACCACGGCGCGCTGGGCTCCTTCGCCACGATCTACCTCCAGGACCCGCCCGGCCTCCCCGCGGTGATGGAGCGCCTCCGGGCCACCGCGGGCATCGCGGAGGTCCATGACAACGCCGCCGCGTGCGCACGCTTCGAGCTGCCGCCCGATCGCGTGGGCGACATCGTCGTCATCGCCGATCGCCACGTGGTGCTGGGCAAGTCCCCCCGGGAGCACGACCTCTCGCTGCTCACCGAGCCGCTCCGCTCTCACGGCGGCGTCAGCGAGCAGACGGTGCCGTTCGTCATCAGCCGCCCGTTGTCGCGCGAGTACGCGCGCGGCACGGGCGATCTCAGGAACTTCGACATCTTCGAGTACGTCCTGAACGGGGTCGACTGAGCGTGCGGCGCAGCCTGCTGGTCGCGGCGGCGGTCGTCGGCCTGGGCGGCTGCGCGCTGAGTGCCGGCGCGCCGTCGGCGGGCGCCCCCGGCCCGAGCCGGGAGGTGCTGCCGAACGGGGTGGTGCTCATCACGCAGGAGCATCGGGCCAGCGACGTGGTGGCGCTCCAGCTCTGGGTGCGGGTGGGCGGGCGCGACGAGTCGGGCGACGAGCTGGGCCTCTCGCATTACCTGGAGCACATGCTCTTCAAGGGCACGCCCACGCGCCCGCCGGGGTCGATCGACGCCTTCATCGAGGGGCTGGGCGGCCAGAGCAACGCGTTCACCACCTACGACTACACGCATTACGACGTCGTGCTGCCGGCCCAGCACTTGGCCGAGGGCGTCGAACTGCTCGTGGACATCGCCGTGAACGCGAGCTTCGAGCAGGAGGAGCTCGACGCCGAGCGCAAGGTGGTGTTCGAGGAGATGCGGCTCACCGAGGACAATCCCGACCGCTACATGCTTCGACGTCTCTACGAGCTGGCCTACACGCCGCACCCCTACGGCCGCCCGATCCTGGGCACCCCGGAGCTGATCGGCGGACTCACGCGCGCGCGCCTCCGCGCCTACTACAAGAAGTACTACGCGCCCGCCAACATGACGCTCGTCGTCGTGGGCGCCGTCCGGCCCGACGAGATGCGCGGGGTCGCCCAGGCCACCTTCGGCCGCTTGACCGCCGGCGGTTCGCCCCGGCCCGCCAGCCCCCCCCCGCCCGTGCTCGAGACCCGCCGCCGGCTCGACGTGCCGCGGGCCGAGCAGCAGGCGTATCTCGGGCTCGCCTGGCGCGTGGCGCCGACCAACGAGCCCGACGTCTACGCGGTGGATCTCCTCACCTACATCCTGGGCGAGGGGCCCAGCTCGCGGCTCAGCCAGGCGCTGCGCGAGCGGGAGCGGCTCGTCTTCGCCATCGAGGCGGGGTACGGCGCCTGGGAGAAGGCGGGTCTGGTCACGGTCATCGCGCGCCTCGACCCGGCCAACCTGGACCGGGCCGAGGCGTCCGTTCTCGAGACGCTGCGGAGAGTCCGCGCCGAAGGCGTCACCGAGGCGGAGCGCCAGCGCGCGATCGTCACCGCCGAGTCCATTTACGCCTTCGACATCGAGACCGCCGAGGGCGTGGCCAAGACGTACGGCCAGGCCGAGACGACGTGGACGCTGGACAACGAGCTGGCGTATCTCTCGCGGCTCCGGCAGGTGACGGCCGCCGAGATCCAGGCGGTGGCCCGCAAGTACTTCGGCGCCGACAACTATGCGCGGGTCCGGTTCGTGCCGAGGGCAGGCGCGCGGTGAGCGCGCGTGGCGGCGGCGCCGTCCTGGCCCTGGTCCTCTGCGCGCTGGCCTGGCCCGGCGCGGCCCCGGCGGCCGAGGCGCCGCTGCGCGAGCGGCTCGACAACGGGTTGACGGTGCTCGTCCGCGAGAACCCGCTGGCCCCCGTGGTGGCCGTGTCTCTCCTCGTGAGGATGGGCGTCCGTTGGGAGTCCGCCGACACCGCCGGGATCTCGAACTTCGTCCACGCCGTCATGGTCAAGGGCACGGCCAAGCGGAGCGGCGCCGAGCTGGCGGAGGCGATCGCCGCGCTGGGGGGCAAGATCAGCGCAGCGGGCGACGTCGACTACTCGGGGATCAGCGCCACCGGGCTGGCGCGCTTCTGGCGGGAGCTGCTGATGCTGGTAGCGGAGCTGGCGCTGGAGCCGAAGCTCGCGTCCGACGAGGTGCGGATCGAGCGCGACTGGCTCCTGTCGCGCATCCAGCGCCAGCGCGACAGCCCCTCGGCGCACGCGTTCAACGTCTTCTACTCCACCCTGTACGGCGCCCACCCCTACGGCCTGCCCGCGCTGGGCACGCCGGCGTCGCTGGCGCGCATCGACCACGCCGCCCTCGTCGCCTTCTACCGGGCCTTCTATCGCCCGGAGCGGATGGTCCTCGCGGTCAGCGGCCAGGTGGGGGCGGACGAGGTGCTGGCCGAGGCGCGGCGGCTCTTCGGCGGGCGGCCGCGCGGCGGCGCCGTCGACGAGCCGTCCCATCCTTCGCCGGTGGCCGCCGCCCGCCGGGTCGTCGTTGAGCAGGCGGCGCAGCAGGCCCAGATCCTCGCCGGCAGTCTGGCGCCCTCGCTGGGGCATCGCGATCACGCGGCGGTGAAGGTGCTGGCTACCGTGCTGGGCGGCGGGATGGCCGGACGGCTCTTCACCGAGCTGCGCGACAAGCAGGCGCTCGCCTACACCGCCAGCGCCTTCTACGATCCCGTCCGCGAGCCTGGCGCGCTGGTCCTTTACCTGGGCACGGCCCCCCAGAACGCGGACCGCGCCGAGGCGGCGCTGCGGGCCGAGATCGAGCGCGTCCGCGCGCAGCCGGTGAGCGCCGGCGAGCTGCGCCGCGCCAAGGGCTATCTGCTCGGCAACTATGGGATGGACCGCCGCACCAGCGCACGACTGGCGTGGTACATGGCGTTCTACGAGGTGGAGGGGGTCGGCCAGGATTTCCCCGAGCGCTACCGCCGCGTCGTCCAGGCCGTGACCGCCGAGGATCTCCTGCGGGTCGCTCGGACCTACCTCGGCGCGCTCACCATCGTCGTCCTTCGCCCGCCCCCGGGCCGCTGAGCCCTAGACGCCGTCCTCGCGGCGGGCGGCGCGCTCGCGCTCGGCCTCGCGGATCTCGTCGGCGAACATGCCGATGTGGAGCGGGCAGGGCGGCTTGTTCTCGTCGACGTACTGGCAGTCGGTCTGGTTGCACTGCACGAAGTACCCGGGGGCTCGCCCGAAGCCTCCCCACCGGCGGAGGCGGATGAGGACCTTCTCCGAGACGACCTCGCAATGGAACTCTCGCGCCTTGCCTCGAGCCATACGGTTGCCACCACCATACGTCATTCGCGGCGCGCGCACAACGTCGCTCGTGGGCCGCGCTCGATCGCGCGGCGGGATTTCGGTCGACACGCCTCCGGCTCCGCTATATCCTGTCGCCACGCCGGAGTCGATGCGGTGGTCATCGGGAGGGCCCGTTGTGCGTCCTCTGTTGAGCGGCATCGGTCGCGGATGCGGGGCCGTGGCTCTCCTCGCCGCCGTCGGCCTCCTGCTGGGCGGTTGCGGCAGTCTCTCGAAGGCGCTCCGGGTCGAGGCGCGCGCCGCCACCACGCCGGCGCCTTCCGAGTCCTTGCCGGCGGCCGCCGCCGACGAGCCCTCGAACTTCGCGGGGAAGAGCGGGGAGGAGCCCGCGCCCTCGACGGTCGCCCAGGCCACCACGCCCGCGAAGCCCGACACCCAGGAGGACGCTGAAACCGAAGCCTACGATCCCTGGGAGCCGTTCAACGACAAGATGTTCGAGTTCAATCTCCGGGTGGATCGCTACGTCCTCAAGCCGGCCGCGAACGTGTACCGGAAGATCATGCCCGAGCCGTTCCAGATCATCATCGCCAACGGGTTCGACAACATCCGCTGGGTGCCCCGCTTCGTCAACAGCCTGCTCCAGGGCAAGTTCGGCGGCGCCGGCCGCGAGGTCGCGCGTTTCCTCATCAACAGCACGGCCGGTATCGGCGGTCTCTTCGACCCCGCCAAGGACTACTGGGGCATCCGGCCCAGCAAGGAGGACTTCGGGCAGACGTTGGGCCTGTGGGGCGCCGGGGCCGGCCCCTTCCTCGTGCTGCCGTTTCTGCCGCCGATGACCGTGCGCGACGGGGTCGGCCGGGGCGTGGATACCTTCCTCGATCCCCTCTCGTACTTCGTACCGTTCTTCTGGGAGGGACTGGGAATGAAGGCGGGGGACATCCTCAACGAGCGCGCGCTCAACTACGAGCTCTTCCAGGGCGTCGAAGAGACGACGGTCGATCTGTACAGCTCCGTGCGGCACTTCTACCTCAGGCGCCGGGAACTGATGATCAACGAGTAGCCGCAGTCCGGAGGGTGCCGTCGTGGTTCGCTGGTGCGCGAGTGCGCTCGCTCTTGTCCCGCTCGTCCTTTCCTGGGTCGTCCTGTCCCGCGTGTCCGCGGCGCCGCCCGCCGAGCGTGACGTCAAGGCGGGGCAGGCGCTCTACGTTCAGTACTGTGCCGTGTGCCACGGCCAGAGCGGGCGCGGCGACGGCGTCTCGGCGGCGGGGTTCGCCACCAAGCCCGCTGATCTCACCGACGGCCGCCTGATGAATACGCTGCCGGACGAGTTCCACCTGAACGTCATCCTCGACGGCGGACCGGCCGAGGGACTGTCGCCGGGCATGCCGCCGTTTCGAGGCCATCTGAGCGAGGCCCAAGCGCGCCAGGTCATCGCCTACCTCCGCGGGCTCGCTCGGCCGCCGTTTCGGCCGGAGATGGCCCGGCCGCCGGTCAGCGCGCCCAACGCGCCGGCGCAGCCCATCTTCTTCAGCCACCTCATCCACGCCGGCTCGTTCCAGATCGCCTGCCAGTACTGCCACGCCGACGCGCGGCGCTCGGATTACGCGGGACTGCCCTCCGTCGAGCGCTGCATGGGCTGCCACAAGATCATCGGCGCGCAGGACAACCCCGAGATCGCCAAGATCCACGATTACTGGCGTCGCGGGGAGCCGATCCCCTGGGTGCGCGTCTTCAAGGTCCCCGAGTTCACGTATTTCCCGCACAAGGCGCACGTGCGCGCCGGGCTCGCCTGCCAGACATGTCACGGCCCGATCGAGCGGATGCGCGTGGTCGGCGCCGAGACCGGTCGCACGCTCGCCAACGACCTGATGAATCTCGTCGGTCTCAAGCCCGCGCCCCCGCCGCTGACGATGGGCTGGTGCGTGCAATGCCACCGCGAGCAGAACGCCGCCCGGGGCACGCAGGCCCCGCTCGACTGCATCACCTGCCACCACTAGATCCTCGGAGGGGGGCTTCGCCCCCCTTCCGATGCCTCCCCCCAGGAACGGCTGCGCGGGCAAAGCCCGCGCTCGAGCGGTGGCGGCTCCGACGCGCCACGAGGGACCGGGCCGGCTCTCCCAGACCTACGCGCCTGGCTGACACAATTTGTCAAAGGCGACCAGCCTGCGGGGCGCCAAGTGGCTGGAACTTCAGCACATCGCCGCTGGACCTCTTCTTGCTACTTCAGGGAGCGGAGGGTGTCATGATGAACTGCACCACGAGCGAGCGCGCGAAGCGTCACGCCCGGCGTCGAGGGATGAACGGGAACAACGTGGACCGGGAACCCGCGCCGAGGATTGTCTCCGTCTTCCGCCGACCGGACGACACCGTCTGCCACGCCCGCTGTGGGCGCCCGCTCTCGTTGCAGGGCGTGCGCGCCCTCCTCGAGGCCGACTTCTACTGTTACGTCTGTCTGACCCACGTCACCATCCCGCTATCGGTGCTCGACACGATGCCGGTGGTCGCCCAGGCCTCGTTCTAGCGTCATCGTCCCGCGCGTATAATCGTCCGCGAGGGACGATGTTCGCGCCGAACCAGCGGGTCAAGGTCAACCTCGCCAACCTGAAAATTCAGGGCGTCCTCTTCAGCCAAAACGTGCAGGAGGCGCTGGGGACGATCCTCGAGCACGTCTCCACCGATCCCTCCATCTACCGCGTCGAGCTGCTCTTTAGCTTCAAGGGCGTCAAGCGCGTCGAGGTGCCGGAGGACCGCATCCGCCCGGCGTGAGGCCGACGCCCGTGCCTCGTGACGCGCCTCGTCAGTCGGCCTTGAAGTACTTCGCCGCGGGGTGGTGGATGACCAGCGCGGAGACGGAGGCCTCGGGATCCATCATGAAGCCGTCCGTCAGCATGACGCCGATCTGCTCGGGTCGGAGGAGGCGCCAGAGGGTCGCCTGATCGGCGAGGTTGGGGCAGGCTGGATAACCGAACGACACCCGGATGCCGCGGTAGCGCGCTTTGAGCTTCTCGCTGATCGGCAGATCGGGCGGATCGGGGAAGCCCCACAGCGTGCGCAGCCGCGAATGCAGCATCTCGGCGAAGGCCTCGGCGCACTCGATGGCCAGCGCCTGCAGCGCGTGGGACTGCAGATATTCTCCGCGTTCCTTGAGCGCCTGCGCCCGCTCCCGGACGCCGGCCCCGCAGGTGACGGCGAAGAGCGCCACGCAGTCGTCGGTGTCGTCGCGGACGTAGTCGGCCAGGCACAGCCGCTCGCCAGCCGGTTGCCGGGGGAAGGTGAAGCGCGCCAGCTCGGCGCCGGCGGCATCGAAGAGCACGACGGTCTCGCCGGTGGCCCGGGCCCGGAACCATCGATAGATCCCCTGGGCCCCCAGCAGCCCGTTGCTCACGGCCTCGCCCTTGAGCTGCTCGACGACCTCGTGCAGCTCGCGGGCCTTGGCGTCGCCCTCGGCGAGCAGGCGCGTCACCAGCCCGCGCAGGCCCAGGTGCTTGCCGTAGAGCATCTGGAGGTTCAGATAGGGATAGATGTGGGTGAGCGGCACGTCGCGCAGGACGTGCGGCTCCAGATCCGGCGGCGGGGGAACCGGAACGCGCGCGAGGCCCGAGCGCGCCGGCCCCGGCGCCGGGGCCGGCGTGGCGCGCGTCTGGCCGCCATCGCCGGCCGCCAGCGCCGCCTGCTCGGCGCGCACACGCTCGAGGAGGGCGTCGCGCGTCGTCGCGGTGAACAGGCGATTGGCGAGCTCCAGCCCCTCCATCGCGTCCTTGGCGTAGATCGTCACGCCGGCGTGCTCGGGGGCGATCCGCGTCGCCGTGAACTTCTTGGTGAGCGCGGCGCCGCCGACGAATAATGGGATGTCGATGCCGGCCGCTCGAAAATCCTGGGCCGTAACGACCATCTGTTGGGCCGATTTGACCAGGAGTCCACTGAGGCCGATGGCGTCGGGCTTGTGCTCGTGGCAGGCGGCGATGAGCACCTCGGGCGGCACCTTGATGCCCAGGTTGATCACGCGGTAGCCGTTGTTCCCGAGGATGATCTCCACCAGGTTCTTGCCGATGTCGTGCACGTCGCCCTTGACGGTGGCGAGGATGAACGTTCCCCGCGTGGCCGACTCGGTCTTCTCCATGAAGGGCTCGAGGTGGGCGACCGCCACCTTCATCGCCTCCGCCGACTGGAGCACCTCGGCCACGATGAGCTGGTTGTCGTTGAAGAGGCGACCGACCTCGTCCATGCCGCGCATCAGCGGCCCGTTGATGATCTCGAGCGGCGAGGCCGCCGTGAGCTTCTCGTCGAGGTCCTCGATGAGCCCGTCGCGACTGCCCTCCACGATGTAGCGCGCCAGCCTCTCGTCGAGAGACAGCGAGCTCTTGACGGGCGCGACCTTCGTCTTGCCCCGGAAGTGCGCGGCGAACGCAGCCACCGGGTCCTGGCCCCGCCCGAAGATGAGGTCCTCGGCCAGCCGGCGCTCCTCCTCGGGGATCGACGGGTAGCGCTCGAGCCGCTCGGTGTTGACAATGGCGTAGTCGAGGCCCGCCTTCGTACAGTGGTAGAGGAACACCGCGTTGAGCACCTCGCGGCCCGCCGGGGGCAGCCCGAACGAGACGTTGGAGATGCCCAGGATCGTCTTGCCCTCCGGGAAGCGCTGCTTGATCAGGCGGACGCCTTCGATCGTCTCGACGGCCGACCCGACGTAGTTCTGATCGCCGGTGCCCACCGGGAAGACCAGGGGATCGAAGATCAGGTCGCCGGCTGGGATCCCGTGCCTCCCGGTGAGCAGGGCGCGGGAGCGCTCGGCGATGGCGAGCTTGCGGGCCCGCGTCACCGCCATGCCCTGCTGCTTGTCCTCGTCGATGCAGCCCACGATCGCCGCGGCGCCGTACGTCTTGAGCAGGGGGCAGACCTTCTCGAACCGCTCCTCGCCGTCCTCCAGGTTGATCGAGTTGACGATGGCCTTGCCCTGGCAGTAGCGGAGGGCCAGCTCGATCACCGCCGGATCGGTGGAGTCGATCATCAGCGGCACCTTCACCTTGCGGGCGATGTGGGCCATGAAGCGGTCGATGTCGGCGGCCTCGTCGCGGTCGGGATTGGCCAGACAGATGTCGAGCACCTGGGCTCCGCCCCGCACCTGGGCGCGGCCGATCTCGGCCGCCTCCTCGAACTGCTCGGCCACCACCAGCTCCTTGAAGCGCCGGGAGCCGATGACGTTCGTCCGCTCGCCGACGAAGATGGGGCGGTTGTCGTCCGTGGGATAGAGCACTTCGATGCCGCTCACCGCCAGCGGCTCGGCGGCGGCGGGGACGCGCGGCGGGCGGCCGCGTACCAGGGCGGCCAGGACCCGGATGTGGTCGGGCCTGGTGCCGCAGCAGCCCCCGACGATGTTCACCCAGCCCTCGTCGACGAAGCGTCGCATCTTGAAGGCCAGGCTCTCGGGCGTCTCGCCGTACTGCCCGCGCTCGTCGGGCAGCCCGGCGTTCGGGTAGACCGAGACGAAGCAGGTGGCGATCTGGGCGAGGGTGCGCAGATGATCGGTCATGAACTCCGGACCCGTCGCACAGTTCAAGCCGATCGAGACCAGGCCCAGGTGCTGGAGGGCGATGTAGAGAGCCTCCACACCCTGGCCGGCCAGCATCGTGCCCATGGGCTCGATGGTGGCGCTGACCATCAGGGGCAGCTCCGCACCCGTCTCCCGCAGGGCCCGGCGGATACCGACCGCCGCCGCCTTGACGTTGAGCGTGTCCTGCTGGGTCTCGAGCAGCAGCGCGTCCACGCCGCCGTCGATCAGGGCCCGGGCCTGCAGGGCGTAGGCCTGGTACACCTCGTCGAAGGTGACGTTGCGCGTGACCGAGATGGAGCGCGTGGACGGCCCCAGGGCGCCCACCACGAAGCGGTCGCCGGCCGCCTCCCGCGCCAGCCGGGCGCCGGCGCGCGCGATCTCCCCGGCGCGCTCGGCCAGGCCGTACTCGCCCAGCACGTAGGGCGCGCAGCCGAAGGTGTTCGTGGAGACGATCTCGGCGCCGGCGTCCAGATAGGCGGCGTGAATCGCCCGGATGACGTCGGGGCGGGTGAGGTTCAGGTGCTCGTTGCAGCCCTCGTACTGCGCGCCCCCGAAGTCCGCCGCGGTCAGGCTCCGGGCCTGGAGCATGGTGCCCATCGCCCCATCCAGGACCAGAATGCGCCGGGTCAGCGCCTCGCGGAGGCGGTTCATGGAGGTTATAGTAACGCACATGACACGCCCGGCCCTCGCGCTCGACGGCGTTCGCGTGCTCGATCTCTCCCGCGTCCTGGCCGGCCCCTTCTGCGCCATGCTGCTGGCCGACCTGGGCGCCGACGTCATCAAGATCGAGGACACCGGCGCCGGCGACGAGTCGCGCACCTGGCCACCGCACAAGGACGGCGAGTCGGCGGCCTACCTCGTCATCAACCGCAACAAGCGCGACATCGCGCTCGATCTCAAGGCTCGGGAGGGCGTGGACGTCTTCGGGCGGCTCGTCGCGCGGGCGGACGTCCTCATCGAGAACTTCCGTACGGGCACCATGGAGTCGTTCGGCCTGGGCTACGACACGCTGGCCGCGGCCAACCCCCGGCTGATCTACTGCTCCATCTCGGCCTTCGGGCGCACCGGCCCCCGCGCCGACGGCGCCGGCTACGAGGCGCTGATGCAGGCGTTCAGCGGCATCATGTCGATCACCGGCGAGCCCGACGGGCCGCCCGTGCGCTGCGGTGTGTCCTTCCTCGACCTCACCACCGGCATCCTGTGCGCTTTCGGCATCGTGAACGCCCTGCTGGCCCGGGCCAAGAGCGGGCTCGGCCAGCGCGTGGACGGCTCGCTGCTGGAGACGGCGGTGAGCCTGCTCAACTACCACGCGGAGGGCTATCTCCTCACCGGGGCCATTCCCCAGGCGCTCGGCTCCTCGCACCCGTCGCTCTCCCCCTACCGCAACTTCCGTTGCCAGGACGGGCAGTGGATCTTCATCGCCGGCGCCAACGACCGGTTCTGGCAACGGTTGGCGCCCGCGCTCGGGCGGCCCGATCTGGCGGCGGACGCGCGCTTCGCCACGAACATCGAGCGCGTCAGGCACCGCCAGGAGCTGGAGGCGGCGCTGGAGGAGGCCATCGCCGGTCACGAGCGGGAGCCGCTGCTGAAGATCCTCGAGGAGGCCGGCGTGCCCGCCACTCCCGTCAATACGGTGGACCAGGTGATGACCGACCCCCAGACGGCCGCCCGGGGGATCATCGAACGGATCGTGCATCCGAAGCTCGGCGAGATCCCGGTCGTGGGCACGCCCGTCAAGTTCTCGCGGATGCAGCCGGGGGTTCGCGCGCCGGCCCCGCTGCGCGGCGAGCATACCGACGCCGTGCTCGCCGAGTACGGCTACTCGGCGGCCGAGATCGCCGCCCTGCGCGCCAAGAAGGTCATCCTGTAGGAGGGACTCATGGCACGGCTCGAGATCCTCAATCCCGTGGCCAAGACAGTCGAATTCTCGGTCAAGCCGGCGCCGCGCCTGCGGGACTGGAGCGGCGTGACGCTCGGCCTCTACTGGAACATCAAGGCGGGCGGCGACTTCGCCCTCGACCGGACCGAGCAGCTCCTCCGCGAGAAGTTCCCCGGCGTCAAGTTCAAGCGCTACACCGGCTCCGTCGGCTGGCTCATGCGCCACTGCACGGCCGAGGACGCCGACCGCATCGCCTCGGAGGTGCACGCCGTCGTCGGCACCACCAACGACTGAGGGTCCTGCACGTCGTGGGGGGCCCACGACATGGTCGAGCTGGAGCGGCGGGGCATTCCCACCGTCATCTTCACCGCGCAGACATTCGTGCACGACGCCGAGCGCACCGCTGCCAGCCTCGGCCTGCCCGGTCTGCCGCTGGCCGTGGTGCCGCGGCCGTTCACCAACCAGAAGCCCGAGGCCGTGCACCAGATGGTGGAGGCGGCCTTCGAGCAGGTGATCGCGGGGCTCACCCGGCCGGTGCCCGAGTCCGGGGCCGTCGATCGCCCGGCGCTCGACGAGCGCCTCGCGTACGACGGCGAGGACGCCCTGGCCGCGTGGGAGGCGATGAACCGCGACTTCCGCACGCGCGGGTGGTCGGATGGCTTTCCGCTGGTGGCGCCGACCGAGCGCGCTGTCGCCGCGATGCTGAAGGGGACAAAGCGCGCCCCCGGTGAGCAGATCGCCACGCTCGAGCCCGGCTTCGGCATCGCCACCGTCGAGAAGCTCGCCATCAACGCCGTGATGGCCGGCGCCGGCCCCGAGCACCTGCCGCTCCTCATCGCCGCCGTGCGGTGTCTGGCCGAGCCCAAGATGTACATCCGCAACAAGGCGATGTCGACGGGGCCTCACGCCCCGCTCGTCCTCGTCAACGGTCCCCAGGGGCGTTACGCCGGGCTCAACTCGGGGATGTGCGCACTGGGACCGGGGGCGCCCTCGGCCAGCAACACGGTACTCGGCCGCGCCGTGCGGCTCACGATGATGAACGTCGGCCACACGTACGTCGGCGTCAGCGACATGGACACCATCGGCTCCCCGCTCAAGTACAGTCTCTGCTGCGCCGAGAACGAGAAGGAGAGCCCCTGGGAGCCCTACCACGTCACCCGGGGCTTCGCCAAGGAGGCCAGCGCGGTCACGGTGCACTTCGTCTACGGCATGTGCGAGCTGCACGACTTCCAGTCGACGACCCCCGAGCGGCTCGTCCAGGTCTTCGCCACCGCCGCCACCAACGTGGCCCAGGTGGGGACGGGCCTCTGGCTCATCGGCCGCCGCGCCGACCCCCGCTACAAGACGGAGGAGAAGGAGCACAACACGCTGTTCATCTGTCCCGAGCACGCCCAGATCTTCGCCAAGGCCGGCTGGGGGCGGGGCCAGATCCAGGAGGCGCTGCACCGCGCGGCGCGCCTGCCATTCGCGACGCTCATGCTCAACAAGGAGCCCAAGGCGATGGCGGTGGCGCATCCGGAGCTCGGGTGGCTGCACGATCATCCGGACTTGCCGCTGCCGGTCGTCGAGGACCCCGCCTGCTACGACATCGCGGTGGTCGGCGCCGCCGCCGGGCGGGGAGCCTACTTCTACGGCGCCGGCGAGCCGGTCACGATGCCGGTGGACGAGTGACGAAGCGCCCGACAAGGAGGGTCATATGGCCGTGGTGAATCCCGTTCCGAAAGACAAGGCCAGTGGAGACGTCAAGCCGATCTACGAGGACTTGACCAAGCGCTTCGGCCGCGTGCCGAACATCTTCGGCGTGATGGCCCACCGGCCGGACGTGCTGAAGAACTTCCTGCCCTTCTACGGGGCCGTCGTCACCCAGGGGACGGTCGAGCCCAAGCTGAAGGAGTTCGCCTACCTGAAGGTCTCGATGGTCAACGGCTGCGAGTACTGAACCCGGGCGCACACCGCTTCGTCGAAGCGGGTGGGCGTGACGGAGGAGCAGATCCGGGCGTTGACGTTCTACGAGCGCAGCCCGTTGTTCGACGACCGGGAGAAGGCGGTCATCCTCTACGCCGACCGGCTGACTCGTGGGGCGGCCGCCGTCCGGGACGGCACGCTGCAGGAGCTGCGCCAGCACTTCAGCGAGGACCAGATCGTCGAGCTGACGCTGGTGATCTGCGCCGCCAATTTCACCAACCGGTTCAACGACGGCCTCCGGGTCGAGCCCGATCTCGGATGAAGGTCGAAGGACGTTACGGCCAAGCTGCCGCTCGCACCACGGCCATACTGGTGCTCGTGGTGGCGGCGCTGGCGGCGCCGGGCGGCGCGGGGGCGCAGCTCTATCGGTGGACGGACGGCGAGGGGATCACGCGCTACACGAACGATCCCGCGACCATCCCGCCCGACCATCGCGCCACCGCGCGTGACATCGGCAGCCCCCAGTCGCGTCCGGAGGCGCC
Source organism: Candidatus Methylomirabilota bacterium (assembly GCA_036001065.1). Lineage (NCBI taxonomy): Bacteria > Methylomirabilota (SeqCode) > Candidatus Methylomirabilota bacterium. The sequence continues at coordinate 13,218 of DASYUQ010000003.1, read as the reverse complement.
GCGTCCGGCCGTGGGGTCCACGGTGCTTTCGTTCATGCCGGGCGGCGCGATCACGGCGGCCGTCCATCTCAACGGCACGCCGCTGACGCTCGTGCTCGACACGGGCGCCGACCGCACGGTGCTGTCGCCCGCCGCCGTCGCGCGCGCCGGCGTCGACGCCGAGAGCGGCCGCGTCGTGGAGATCGTCGGCGCCACGGGGCGCGCGGCGGCGCGCGAGGTGACGATCCCGCGGCTCGACGTGGTCGGCGCCCGCGTAGGGCCGCTGGCGATCATCGTCCACAACGTCGGGGTCGCCGGGGTGGACGGCCTGCTCGGCCGCGACGTGCTCGACTACTTCACGCTGACGGTGGACACGGCCGCCGGCCGGGCCATCCTCACGCCGCGGTAACAGGCTGTCGGCGAATGGCGCGAGCTCACTGCGACCACTGCTCGCCGTTTCGAGCGCCGGCTTCGCCGGCGCAACATGGTTCGGAGGGGGCCGTGAGGCCTCCTCTGACTATGAATCTCGGAGGGGGCCGTCGAGGCCCCCTCCCACTGAGCTGACACAACACGGGGAAACCGGGGAGAGCGACGATGGCGCGGATGACCGGGGGAGAGGCGCTCGCCAAGCAGCTCTATCGGGAAGGGGTGCGCGTCGTGTTCGGCGTTCCCGGTGTCCAGCTCTACGGCGCCCTTGCCGCGCTTCGGGACGAGCCGGGGATCCGGCTCATCACCACCCGCCACGAGCAGGCCACCAGCTACATGGCCGACGGCTACGCGCGCGCGAGCGGCTCCCTCGGCGTGGGGCTGGTGGTTCCCGGGCCCGGCCTCCTCAACGCCAGCGCCGGCCTCAGCACCGCCTATGCCGCGTCGTCACCGGTGCTGATGATCGCCGGGCAGATCCCGAAGGCGTCCCTGGGCCGGAACGTCGGCGTGCTGCACGAGGTCCAGGACCAGCTCGACTGTATCGCGCCTGTCACCAAGTGGCGCCGCCGCGTGCTGGAGGTCGCCCACGTTCCAGCTTCCGTCCACGAAGCGATCGAGCAGCTCCGGACCGGACGCCCGCGGCCGGTGGAGATCGAGATGTCCCCGGAGACGCTGGAGACCGAGGACGAGGTCGAGCTCGTGGCCCCGAGCATCGCCGCCAGGCCCGCCGCCGCCCGCGCCGATGTGGAGCGGGCGGCCACGAGGCTGCTGGAGGCGGCCCGTCCCGTGATCTACGCGGGCGGGGGCGTGCACGCCGCGGGCGCGCACGAGGTCCTGGCGGCGGTGGCGGAGTACCTCCAGGCCGGCGTCCTCCAGACGCCGGAGGGCAAGGGGGCGGTGAGCGACGACAGCGATCTGTCCCTCGGCGCCGGCCTGTGGCCGCAGAATCCCCTCCGGCAGCACTTCGAGTCGGCCGACGTGATCCTGGCCGTCGGCACCCGCCTGGCGTTGGCCGCGCCCCGTCCCGAGCAGCCGGTGATCCAGATCGACATCGACCCCGAGGAGATCGGGCGCAACCACTCCAAGACCTTCGGCTTGGTCGGCGACGCGCGCGCGACGCTCGAGGTGCTGCTCGAGCGTCTACGGGCCTCGGGGCCCCCGCGCCCGTCGCGCAAGGCGGAGCGCGAGGCTCTGCGGGTGAAGGTAGCGGCGCTGGCGACCCAGGAGCCGCAGGCCTCGATTCTCAGATCGCTCCGGGCGGGGACGCCCCAGGACGCGATCGTCGTCGCCGACATGACGCAGATCGGTTACTACTCGCGCCCCTTCTGGCCCGTCTACCGGCCGCGGACCTACCTGACGTCATCGTACTCGGGCAACCTCGGCTTCGCGTTCCCGACGGCCCTGGGCGCCAAGGTGGCCTGCCCCGCCCGGCCCCTGATCGCGATCTGCGGCGACGGAGGGTTCCTCTACAACGCCCAGGAGCTGGCCACCGCCGTGCATTACCGCATCGCCATCGTGGTCGTGGTGTTCAACGACAGCGCCTACGGCAACGTCGCCCGGGATCTCGACGAGGCGTGGGGCGGCAGCTATGCCTCCGATCTCACGAATCCCGACTTCATGAAGTTCGCCGAGGCCTTCGGCGCGGTGGGCATGCGCACGAACACGCCCGCGGAAGTCGGCGATCTCGTCCGGCAGGCGGTCGCCCTCGACCGGCCGGTCCTCGTCGAGGTCCCGGTGGGGCGGATGTCGCGGCCGGTGATCTTCCCGCCGCGCCGGGCGCCGGCGAAGTACCAGCGCTAGGGTTCGGGTGATCCGCTCTCAGCGCCCCAGCGTTCTGAGGGCGCGTTGATCGTACGAGAGATCGACGTACTTCTCGGGAGCCGGCGGCTGGCCGCCCCACTGCCCCTCGGTTTCCGCGCGGATCGCCAGGACGTGCTTGAAGCCCTCCACGTCGAAGGCTGCGTCGGCCCGCAGCCCGCCCACGGGGTCGGCGGCGCGCGCCCAGGTGGCGGCGCCGGTGCCCTCATGGTCGGCCTCCTTACCGCGAGAATGCAGCCGGCTTACCGATTCGGCTTCCGGCTCGGGCTGGCACCGCTGAGACTGGCCAGTACGTCGAAGACGATCGCGAAATCATAGCCGCCCAGGCCGAGCCCTCGGGCCATCGTCAGCCACTCCTGCGTCAGCGCGGTCGTCGGCAGCGGCACGCCCACCGCCCGGCCCTGGTCGAGCGCCAGCTGCAGATCCTTCTGGATCATGGCGACGTTGAACCAGGCGTCGGTCGGCATCTGGCCCAGCACGAACGGCCCGCGGTACTTGACCATCGGCGAGGCGACCACCGATTTCATCAGCGCCTCCACCGCCGTCTCGCGGGCGATGCCGGACTTCTCAGCGAGCAGAACCGCTTCGCTGAAGGCCAGCATCTGCACGGCCAGGCCCAGGTTGGTCGCGATCTTCATGGTCTTGGCGAGGCCGAGGGGCCCGACCAGGGTGATCCCGCCCGGGCCCATGGCGGCGAGGTACGGGCGCACCCGCTCGAGGGCGCGGGCGTCGCCGCCGACCTGGATCGAGGCCTGCCCCTGCTCGACGGTGATGGTGCTGCCGGACACCGGCGCGTCGAGCATCGCCGCCCCGCGGGCGGCCACCGCCTCGCCGATCTCGCGCACGACGGCCGGGCTCACGGTGCTCATCTCGACGAAGACACCGCCGGGCTTGAGCCCGGCCACGATGCCCTCGCTGCCGAGGGCGACCGCGCGCAGCGCGGCGTTGTCGGTCACCATGCTGAAGACGGCCTCCGATGCCTCGGTGACGGCGCGTGGCGACTTCTCCAGGCGCAGGCCGGCCGCCACCAGATCACGCGCCTTCTCGGGCGTGCGGTTGTAGCCGACCACCTGGTGGCCGGCGGCCATCAGGCGCCGGGCCAGTCGGCTGCCCATGGCGCCCAGCCCCACGAATCCCAGCGTCGCCATCAGCGTCGGGGCCCTCGACGCGGCGGCCGGGCCGCCTCGGCCCGCGCCGCCGCGCGCGTCCCTCGACGGGCCCGGCCGGGCCCGCCGGTGACGGCGATGGCGCTGATCTCGAGCTTGCAGCGCGCGTGCGTCGCCAGGCGCGAAACTTCCACGGTCGTCGTGGTCGGCAGGTGGCCGCGCAGGTACTGCGCCCACACGCGGTTGAGATCGTCCTGCTCGGCGACGTCGGTGAGGTAACGCGTGGCGGCGACGAGGTCGGCCAGCGTGCACCCCGCCGCCTCCAGGGTTTTCTTGAGATTTTCCATCGTCAGGCTCGCCTGCTCCTTCATGGTGGACGGCAGATCGAACTCCTCGTCGCGGTGCGGATGGCTGTGATAGACGGGCGCGGCGGTGACGCCGGAGAGGAAGACGAGATGGCCGCGGCGGACGATGATTCCCGGCGCGTAGGGCATCACCACGTCGGTTCGCCGGTCGGCGTGGTGGACGACCGCGAGCTCTTTCGACATGACCTCCCTCGGACTGGCGGGCGCATCCTACCATGCCGCCCTCGGCACGCGGCCCCCGTCGCTGACGCAGCGCATCAGCGGGCTGGCGTGGCGGAGTACACTCAGAGGTGATGCGCTCGATCCTCATCGTCGAGGATGACGCCGATACCCGCCACGCCCTCGGCGAGTACCTCACCACGCTCTTTCCCGAGGCGCGCGTAGTGATGACGGAATCGGGCGAGACCGGGCTCGAGCTGGCCCGGCGGACCCGGCCCAGCGTGGTGCTGCTCGACCTGCGTCTGCGGGGCATGGGAGGGTTCGATTTCGCCGAGCGACTGCGCGAGCTGCCGTCCGGCGCCGCCGTGCCCATCGTCGCGTTGACCGGCGACATGAGCCCGGATACCTTACTCAGGGCCGAGGCGGCGGGCTTCATCGCCTTTCTGCGCAAGCCGGCGGACATGGATCGCCTGGAGACGGTGCTCCGACCCCTGCTGGAGGGCACGTCCCGCCGCGCGAACTGAGCCGCGCTCGGACGACGGGACGAGCGAGGAGGGATCCTGGTCGAACCGCTCAGGGGCAAGGTCGGCGTCGTCACCGGCGGCGCCAGCGGCATCGGCCGCGCGCTCGCTGCGGGCCTCGCGGGGGAGGGCGTCAGGGTCGTCGTCGCGGATCTCGACGAGCGTGGGATGGCCGCCACCGTGGAGGCGATCCGCTCGCGCGGCGGCCAAGCACTCGCCGTTCGCGCCGACGTCAGCGATCGCGCGCAGGTGCAGGCGCTCGCCGACCGTGCCGTGGGCGCCTTCGGGCGCGTTCACATCCTCTGCAACAATGCGGGCGTGGCCGTCTGGGGCGGTCTCGAGGCCGCGACCCACCGTGACTGGCAGTGGGTCCTCGCCGTCAACCTCTGGGGCGTCATCCACGGCCTCGAGGCGTTCCTGCCTCGTATGATCGCCCAGGGCGAGGGAGGCCACATCCTCAACACCGCGTCGATGGCGGGGCTGGTCGCCAGCCAGGGCCTCGGCGTCTACAACGCCTCCAAGTATGCCGTCGTGGGTCTCTCCGAGACGCTGGCCAAGGACCTCCGGTCCTACGGCATCGGCGTCTCCGTCCTCTGCCCCATGGGCGTGGCGACGCAGATCAGCGCCAGCGAGCGGAACCGGCCGCCGGCCCTCCGCAACGAGGCGCCGGGCGCCGCCGAGCCGGTCGACCTGATGGGGCGCACGCTGGCGCCCGAGACCGTGGCCGCGATGGCGATCGCCGCCGTCCGCGAGAACCGGCTCTACGTCATCACCCACGAGGAAGGCCTGGAGCCGCTCCGGCGCCGCTTCCAGCGGCTCGAGCAGGCCGTCCTTTCCCAAGAGACCTGACCGCCGCGCCACTCTGGATCCGGACGGGGTCCGACCTCGAGCGCCTCGCGCGACGCCTGCGCGAGTCGTCCGAAATCGCTGTCGACACCGAGGGCGACAGCCTGCACCACTACCCCGAGCGTCTGGCCCTGATCCAGATCGGCGATCGCACGGGGGAGGCCTGGCTGGTCGACCCGCTGGCGATCGCCGATCTGTCCGCGCTGGCGCCGCTCTTCGCGGGGCCGTCGCCCCTGGTCGTCCTGCACGCGGGCGACAACGACCTCGCCCACCTCAAGCGCCGCTTCCGGTTCGTCTTCGGCGCGATCTTCGACACCTCGCTGGCGGCGCGCTTCCTGGGCGGCCGCGCCCTCGGCCTCGACGTGCTTCTGCGCGAGTATCTGGGCGTGGAGCTGCCACCCTCGCGCCAAAAGGACGACTGGTCGCTGCGGCCGCTCACGGAGGCCCAGGAGCGCTACGCGGTCGCCGACGTCCAGCACCTGCTCGCCCTCAAGGATCGCCTGGTGCAGGAGCTGGAGCGACTGGGACGGCGCGCCTGGGTGGAGGAAGAGTGCGCCGCGCTGGCGGCGGAGTCGCCGGCGGAGCGCAGGCCGGACCCCGAGGCTTACGCCTGGCTCAAGGGTGCCCGCGACCTGACGCCGCGCGGTCTCGCCATTTTGAAGAATCTCCACGAGACCCGGGAGCGGCTCGCCCTGGCCGCCGATCGGCCGCCGTTCAAGATTCTTTCCGACGCCACGCTGGTGGCCATCGCCCAGGCCGCCCCCGGCGACGTCGCCGCGCTCGGCGGCCTCCCCGGCTGTACGCCGCGCGTGATCGCCCGCTGGGGCGAGGCGATCCTGGACGCCACCGCGCGCGCCCGGGCCCTGCCCGACGACGCGTTGCCCGTCCTGACACGCCCGCCTCGTCCGCCGTCGGTGCCCGGCGGCGTCCGCCGGCGGATCGAGGCCCTCCGCGGGTGGCGCGCGGAGGCCGCTCCGCGCTTCGGGCTCGACCCCGGCGTGCTGCTGCCCAACCGTCTGATCCGTCCCATCGCCGAGGCGGCGCCGCGCGACCGCGCGGAGCTGGCGCGGGTCGACGGGCTGCGGCGCTGGCGCGTGGAGGTGCTCGGCGATCAGATCCTTGCGGCGGTCGCGAGGGCGTGAGAACGTCCTGTCCATGGGCGGCTGGAGAGAGAAGCTGATCACCGGCGACGACGACCTGCGATCCATCCTGCGCGCGGCCAAGACCATCGCCGTGGTGGGCGCCAACGCGGGCGCCGGCGAGCCCGCCTATTACGTGCCGGCCTATCTCGCGCGGCAGGGGTACCGCATCCGGCCCGTCAATCCGACGATCACCGGTCGGCGCCTCTTCGACGTGCCCGTCGTGGCGACGCTCGGGGATCTGGACGAGCTGGCGGACGTCATCGAGATCTTCCGGCGGCCCCAGTACCTGCCGGGCCACGCCGCGGAGATTCTGGCGCTGCCCTGGCGGCCGGCGGCGGTGTGGTTCCAGCTCGGCCTCCGCAACGACGAGGCCGCCGAGCGGCTGGCCCGCGCCGGGATCCGGGTGGTGCAGGATCGCTGCATGATGCCAGAGCACCGGCGCTTGACGGGAGTGCGAGCCGCAGGACGTCGCGGGGCTGGGGCCCCGCCGTCCGAGGCGAGCCTATGACGGGAGCGGCGTAGATGGCGGGCGAATACGCCTTCGTGATGAAGGACCTGCGCAAGGTCGTTCCCCCCAAGCGGGAGATCCTGCGCGGCATCTGGCTGTCGTTCTTCCACGGCGCCAAGATCGGCGTGATCGGCCCCAACGGCAGCGGCAAGTCCACGCTGCTGCGGATCATGGCCGGTGTGGACGACGACTTCCTGGGCGAAGCCTTCCCCGCCGACGGCCTCCGCATCGGCTACCTGCCCCAGGAGCCGCAGCTCGATCCCACCAAAGACGTGCGGGGCAACGTCGAGGAGGGCGTGGCCGAGACGCGGGCGCTGCTCGCGCGCTTCGAGGCGATCAGCGCCAGGCTCGGCGAGGCGCTTCCGCCCGACGAGATGGAAAAGCTCCTGGCCGAGCAGGCCCGCCTCCAAGACTCGATCGACGCGTCGAACGCCTGGGACCTCGATCGCACCGTCGAGATCGCCATGGACGCCCTGCGGGTGCCGCCGGGCGACATGGAGGTTCCGAAGATCTCGGGCGGCGAGCGGCGCCGCGTCGCCCTCTGCCGGCTGCTGCTCCAGCGTCCCGACATGCTGCTGCTGGACGAGCCGACCAACCACCTCGACGCCGAGTCGGTCGCCTGGCTCGAGCGGTACCTCAAGGAGTACCCGGGCACGGTCGTCGCCATCACCCACGACCGCTATTTCCTCGATAACGTGGCGGGCTGGATCCTCGAGCTCGACCGGGGCCACGGCGTTCCCTGGGAGGGCAATTACTCCTCGTGGCTCGAGCAGAAGGGCCAGCGCCTGGGGCAGGAGGAGAAGGCCGACCTCGCGCGGCAGCGCACGCTCGAGCGCGAGCTGGAGTGGGTGCGGATGGCGCCCCGCGCTCGGCAGGCCAAGAGCAAGGCGCGGCTGCAGGCCTACGAGGCGCTGCTGAGCGAGCCGTTCGAGACGCGGGCGGCCGCGCTCGAGATCGCGATCCCTCCGGGCCCGCGGCTGGGCGACGTCGTGGTCGAGGCCGACCACGTCAGCAAGGGGTACGGCGACCGCGTGCTGATCGACGACCTCTCGTTCAAGCTGCCCCGCGGCGGGATCGTGGGCATCATCGGACCCAACGGGGCCGGCAAGACCACGTTGTTCCGGATGATCACCGGGCAGGAAAAGCCGGAGGCGGGCACGCTCCGGATCGGCGAGACGGTCCGGCTGGCCCACGTCGACCAGACGCGCGACACCCTGGATCCGACCCGGACCGTCTGGGGGGAGATCTCGGGGGGCGAGGAGGCGCTCGTGCTGGGCGGCCGCCGCGTGCCGTCGCGCGCCTATGTCGCCTCCTTCAACTTCCGGGGGCCCGACCAGCAGAAGCGCGTCGGCGACCTCTCCGGCGGCGAGCGCAACCGCCTGCACCTCGCCAAGGTGCTCACGAGCGGCGGCAACGTGCTCCTGCTCGACGAGCCCACCAACGATCTCGACGTGGACACGCTGCGGGCGCTGGAGGACGCGCTGCTCGACTTCGCGGGCTCGGTTCTCGTGATCAGCCACGACCGCTGGTTCCTCGACCGCATCGCCACCCACGTCCTGGCCTTCGAGGACGACGGCCGCGTCGTCTGGTTCGAGGGCAACTACGCCGACTACGACGCCGACCGCCGGAAGCGGCTCGGCGCCGAGGCCGACCGCCCCCACCGGCTGCGCTACAAGCGTCTAGGGGGCCGCTGACCGGCCGGACCGCTCGGGGGGGCCGGACGGGTCGGATCGCCGCGGCCGGGCGCAGCACACCAGCACGTTCTCGGCCTCGCGTCGCACCCGACGCAGCCACACCGCGGCGAAGAGCGCCCGCAGCGTGTCGGCCAGCCGCTGGGCGTCACCCCTGCGATGGCGGTTGATCACCAGGACGCCGCGCGGGGAGACGAGCCGGGCGAGGACGCGCGCCAGCGGCAGGGAGCGCGCGACGTCGTCCGCATAGCCGACATCCTCCATGATGAAGTCGAAGCGGCGCCGGGCCCGGGCGAGCCAGGGGGCGATCACGTCGGCGTCGCCGCAGAGGAACTCAATCCCGCCGCGCGCCTGGAGGCCGAACCATCGCTGCGCGATGCGCAGGATCGTCGGATCGCGCTCGATGATGGTCAGCTGCCGTGGGCGCCTCAGCTGCTCGAGCACGTGGACCTGGGTGCCGCCGCCCAGCCCCACCAGCAGCACCGCGGGTGCGGGCGGCAGGTCGACCGCGGCGACGGCGTGCCACCAGTACTCGCGGCGGACGCGCGACCAGTCGCCGTTCAGCGGGTACACGGACAGGGTTTCCCCGCTGACCATCAGGCGGCGCTCGGCGCCGTGGTCGATGACCCGGATGCGCCCCAACAGAGACGAGCGCGCCTCGAAGACCGTGCGAGATCTTTTCATCCGGCGGCAGGGCAGCAGCGGGTGGCGGGGGAGTGCCTCCGCTCCGCCAGCAGCTCGTGGCGCCTCGCGCCAGACGTGGAGGAATTCACGCCGCGGAGAGCGCGCCGATTCGCTCCGCCCGCCACGCAAGCCGCCGACGGCGATGCCGGAGCGGGGGCGCGACCCCGACAGGACCCGCTCATGCCCTGCCGCCCGATGAGAACATCTCAGCGCGGTTGCATCCGGAGCGCGCCGTCGAGGCGGATCGTCTCGCCGTTCAGCATCACGTTCTCGATGACGTGAAGCGCCAGCGCCGCGTACTCGTCGGGCTGGCCCAGCCGCTGCGGGAACGGCACCTGCCGGGCCAGCGAGGCACGGACCGGCTCCGGCAGCGTTGCCAGCAGGGGCGTGTCGAAGATGCCGGGCGCGATCGTCACCACGCGGATGCCCAGCTCGGCGAGGTCGCGCGCCACCGGCAGGGTCAGGCCCACGATTCCGCCCTTCGAGGCCGAGTAGGCGGCCTGGCCGACCTGGCCGTCGAAGGCGGCCACGGAGGCGGTGTTGATGACGATGCCGCGCTCGCCCTCCGGGGTGGGCGCGTTCTTCGCCATGATCGCCGCCGCCAGGCGGATGCAGTTGAACGTCCCAATCAGATTGACCTGGATCACCCGCGCGAAGTCGTCGAGCCGGGCGGGTCCGGACTTGCCGAGCGTCTTCATGGCCGTGCCGATGCCGGCGCAGTTCACGAGGACGTTGAGGCTGCCGAACCGGTCACGGAGAACGTCGAGCGCGGCGCCGACCTCGACGCCGCTGGTGACGTTCGCCGGCGTGAAGAGGGCGTCCGGGCCCAGCGCTTTCGCCACGTCCGCGCCCGGCGAGGTCGGCAGGTCGAGCAGCGCCACCCGGCCCCCGGCGGCGACGAGTCGAGCGGCGGTGGCGCGGCCGAGCCCGGAGGCGCCTCCGGTCACTACGGCATTGACGGCGCGAAGCTCCATGCGCGGGGTCCTCCTCGGGTATGCGGGGGATTCTAGCCGATGGGAAGGAGTTTGCCCATGCGGCCCCTCAGAGTCAGCGCGCGGCGGCGTCCGAATGCGCTATGCTGTGGCCGGATCGTCATGCGCACCCGCCACGCTCCCGCGACTCGCCGGCGGATTCTCTGCGTGTCCCCGCGGTACGCGCCATCGTTCGGGACCTTCCAGTACTCGTATCCGCTCTTCGGCGCGCGCGTGCGCGCCTTCATGCCGCCCCAGGGGCTCCTAGTGATCGCCAACTACCTGCCCGCGTCCTGGGAGGTGCGCTTCGTCGATGAGAACGCCGCCCCCGCGCGCGAGCGCGACTTCCGCTGGGCCGACGCCGTGTTCGTCTCCGGCATGCACGTCCAGCGCCCCTTCATCGCCGACGTCATCCAGCGGGCGCATGCCGCCGGCAAGCCGGTCGTGCTCGGCGGCCCCTCGGTCTCCGGGTGCCCCGAGTACTACCCGGACGCCGACATCCTCCACATCGGCGAGTTGGGTGACGCCACCGACCGGGTGATCGAATGGGTCGACACCCACCAGGAACGGCCCCGGACCCCGCTCCGTTTCGAGACGTCCCAGCGGCTGCCGCTGGTGGACTTCCCGACGCCGGCGTACCACATGATCCAGCTCCGGCAATACTTCATCGCCAACATCCAGTTCTCGAGCGGCTGTCCGTACACGTGCGAGTTCTGCGACATTCCCGCGCTCTACGGGCGCAACCCCCGGCTCAAGACGCCCGCCCAAGTCCTGGCCGAGCTGGACCAGATCGCGTCCGGCGGCGCCACGTCCGTCTACTTCGTGGACGACAACTTCATCGGCAACCAGAAGGCCGCCCTCGAGCTGCTGCCCCCGCTCGTCGACTGGCAGATGCGCAACCGCTATCCGCTGCGCTTCGCCTGCGAGGCGACGCTGAACATCGCCAAGAACGAGAAGGTGCTGGCGCTGATGCGCGAGGCCGGCTTCGTCACCATCTTCTGCGGCATCGAGACGCCGGAGCCCCAGGCGCTCCGGTTCATGTCCAAGGATCAGAATCTCCGCATGCCCATCCTGGACGCGGTGCGGCGGATCAACGACTACGGCATGGAGGTCGTCTCCGGCATCATCATCGGCCTGGACACCGACACGCCGCAGACGGCCGATCACATCATCGAGTTCGTCCGCGCCTCGCAGATCCCGATGCTGACCATCAACATCCTCTACGCGCTGCCCAAGACGCCGCTGTGGCGCCGGCTGGAGGCCGAGGGTCGGATCTTGCCCGAGAGCGACCGTGAATCGAACATCGTCTTCAGGCTCCACTACGAGGCGGTGCTCGACATGTGGTTGCGCTGCATCACGGCGGCCTACGAGCCGGAGGCCATCTACGGGCGGTTCGCCTACAACGTCGCCCATACGTTCTCTCGGCGCCTGGCCTTTCCCCGGAACCCCCGGCGCGCCAGCTGGGGGAACGTGCTCATGGGTCTGGGGGTGCTGGGGCGGGTGATCTGGCGGATCGGGATTCGCAGCGACTACCGCCGCACCTTCTGGCGCATGGCGTGGCCGGCGCTGCGCGCGGGGAGGATCGAGGAGGTGATCCACACCGCCGTCGTGAGCCATCACCTCATCGAGTTCACCCGGCAGTGTGCGCGGGGCCTGCGGGAGTCCTCCTTCTACGCGCCGGTGGCGCCCACGACGCGCGCGGCGGTGGCGGGGTGAGGGCGGCAGGACTCAGGCGGCTTCGGCGCCGTGCGCCCAGAGGTCGTCGTCGCGCTCGCTCGGCACCAGACGCGGCGGCACCTTTCCCCGGTGGAAGAAATCGCACATGATGCGATTGGCCACCGCCCAGTCGTCGCCGTAGACGCAGTGGTGGTGCGGGCAGAGCGCGGCGTCTCCCGTCAGCTGCAGACCACACGAGGCGCAGAGGCTCATGCCCATGCGCGTAGCGAAGTGCGTGCCAACCGCGGACGCGGCGTTTTTCGGCTTCTCAGCCCCGCGCGAATGGCGTAGGATGCCCCGGCTGCGTGTTGCCATCCTGGTTCCGGAGGTCGGCGACAGATGCGGATCTCGGCGTGGATCGCGTTCTTCGTCGTGTGTAACGTCCTGGGCGTCGCGGCGTTTCGGGCGGCGATGACGCTGCCCTTCGAGGAAGCGCTTCTTCCCGGGGTCCTCACGGTGCCGCTGGTCGGTCTCACCGCCTTCGGGGTCACCCGCGTCGTCACCGCGTGGCAGCGGCGCGACGAGTAAATTTTGCACCCCCTGCCTGGCATTTTCTGTGCAGCGGCGTCCATCGTGTGGGGATGCTTGTGCCCTGAAAGGAGTCCACGATGGACATTCTGCTGTGGATCGTCTTTGGCCTCGTCGTTGGCATCGTGGCGAAGTTGATCATGCCGGGCCGGGACCCGGGAGGGATCATCCTGACCATCGTCCTCGGGGTCGTCGGGGCTCTGCTCGGCGGCTGGCTCGGCCGGGTGATGGGCCTGTATCGTGAGGGCGAAGCCGCCGGCTTCATCATGGCGGTGGTGGGCGCCGTCGTCGTGCTGGCGCTGTACCGCCTGGCCATCCCTTCACGCGACCGCCTCTAATTCAGTCGGAGGGGGCCTCGACGGCCCCTCCGAGGCCCCCCAGGAAGGGGATTGCGCCGGCTCCGCCGGCGCTCGAAACGACGAGTAGTGGCCGCAGCGAGCTCGCGCCATTAGCCGGCAGACCCGGCTCGGCTAGTGCCGTTCCAACTATTCGCGCCTAGGAAGGCACCGTGTACGTCGTTCGTGGACGGATTTAGTATCAACAAGTTGGAACGGCACTAGTGCCGTTCCAACTATTCGCGCCTAGGAAGGCACCGTGTACGTCGTTCGTGGACAGATTTAGTATCAACAAGTTGGAACGGCACTAGAGCTGATCGCGGAGCGGGGCGGTCAGCAGCTCGAGAAAGCGGTCGATGATGCCGCGCCGGCTCCAGCGCCGGTACTCGAGCTTGCGCGAGTGGGCGAGGTCCTCGGCGAAGA
>DASYUQ010000002.1 GCA_036001065.1 Candidatus Methylomirabilota bacterium | reverse complement strand
GCGGGCTCCCGGATGCGAGAGCGGCAGGTCGAGGCAGATCCAGTCGATCCGGCGCAGGCACAGCTCGCGCAGCCGGGCACGGACGAGGTTCGGAAGATCGGCGCCATACGCGGTGACGCGGATCGACGCCTCGCTCCACGCCGGGAACGCGTCGACCCTCACCTGCGCTCCGGACGTCGGCGTCGAGCCGGGGGCGACCGCGTCGTCTTTCAGGTCGCGTCGAAGCGCGCCGTGCGCGTAGAGACGCTCGATCATCGCCCGGTGATGCGGCGGCGCGTACACGGCGCGGCGCGGTCCCTCGTTCGTCTTGAGGAAGTTGAGGATGGTGGCCGTGCGCGTCTTCGATTCGGCGTCGGCCATCTGCTTGAAGACGACGGTGGGCGCCTCATCGGCGAGCTGCACCCCCATCTCGGCAAAGCCGAGGGCGAGGTTGCTCTTCTGAGAGTAGGGGTGCACGGTGACGGCTTCCCCGTACAGACCGAGCATGCCCCGGTCGGCCGCGCGGCGTTGGATGAACTTCAGCATCTGCTCGAGCAGGCCATGGTGGCGGAAGCGCGGATCGACCAAGCCTTCTTCCATGTAGCCGACGGGCGCGCCGGAATGCTCCACCTCGCAGGTCAGGTAGCTGACGACTTCCCCATCGGGTGTCGCGCCGATGCACACCTCGAGCAGCCCGCCGTCGAGCATCTCGCGCAGGCGTTCCGGAAAGTACAGGTAGTCGTCGGGCAGGGTGTAGCCATAGACGGCGTACGTGCAGCGCGCCACGGCGATGGCGTCATTGGGCGTCATCAGGCGCAGGGTCACGGGAGCGGTGGATGTCTCGGTCGGCGCCGGAGCCACCGGTGCCGCCTTGCCTCCGGCGATGTAGGCCTCGATGTGCTCGAACGGCAGCCGCTTGACGATCTCCACGCGGTTGCCCCGGATGCCGAGGTTCACGAAGCGCACGGCATCGGCGAAGCGACTCAGCGACGGGGCGGCGAGCCTGGACCCCGCGCCCGCCTCGAGGCTCATGAAATCGAAGGGCAGACCCTGGTCCTCGACCGCCACCACGACGTGGCCGGGCCGGCGCAAGAGCACCACGTCGAAGCTCGCGGCCTGGCCCGGGCCGAACCCCTGCTCGAGGACGTTCACGCAGACTTCCTCGACGGCGTGCTCGAGCCCCGCGACGTCCGGCGCGGGGAGGCCGAGCCGGCCGGCGGCCTCGCGCAGAAACGCGAGGACGGCGCCCAGATACTCGCGCTCCGCGATCACGCTGATGCGGGAGATCTGTCGTTCGCCCACCGACTCCGTGCCCACCGCGCTCATCTCCCTCCTGCCCTATTCGTGCGGCGTCACGCCGAGGACTGCCGGCAGCCGCCATCTCCCTGACGCCCCGGCCATGAGAGTACCGGAGAAGACGCCCAGGACGAACAAAGCGATGAGGGCGCCGGCCTTCACGCCATGACACCTCAGTACTTGTTCGCGATCGGCAGCTCGTTGGCGGGGAAGAGGGTGATGATCTGGGCGCCGGCGGGCGTGACGATGACTTCCTCTTCGATGCGGGCGGCCGAGACGCCGTCGGTAGCCGGGCAGTAAGTCTCTACGGCGAACATCATCCCCGCCTCCAACTCCATGGGATCGTCGAAGGAGTTGAGGCGGCTGGTGATGGGGCGCTCATGCAGGCCGAGGCCGATACCGTGGCAGAAGTTGAGACCGAAGGCGCCCATCTCGCTCTCGAACCCGATCTCCTGGGCCTTGGGGAAGGCGCGCGCGATCTTGTCGGTGCCGACGCCGGGCTTGATCAGGGCGATGGCCTCGTCCATCCACTGCCGCGCCTTCTTGTAGGCGTCGACCTGCGCGCGGGTGGCCTTGCCGACGCTGAAGGTGCGGTAGTAGCACGTGCGATAGCCGACGAACGACATGATGATGTCGAAGAAGGCCTGGTCGCCGGGGCGGATGATCCGGTCGGTGAAGTTGTGGGGATGCGGGCTGCACCGCTCGCCCGAGATCGAGTTGATGGCCTCCACGTTGTCCGAGCCCATCTCGTAGAGTCGCTTAGTGGCCAGGGCCACGATCTCGTTCTCGCGCACGCCGGGCTTGAGCGCCTCGTAGATGTCCTGGTAGACGCCGTCGACCATGGCCGCGGCCATGTTGAGCAGCGTCAGCTCGTCCTGGCTCTTGATCATCCGGGCCTCGAGCATGACCTGCTGGCCGTCGCGCACCTCGATGCCGGCCTCCTGCAGCGCGAAGAGAAACGGCGGCTCCACCAGGTCGACGCCGAGCGGCATGCCGGCGACGCCCTCGGCCTTGAGGATGTCCTTGATCTCGCGCGCGGCCTGCTTGAAGAGCCCAGCCTTGGGGGACACGGCGCCGCGCATGCCGACCATTCCGGCGAGCGACTGCTTCTGCGGAATCCACGGCGCGTAGAGCCGGTGATGGCGCGCGGCGGAGCCGAAATCCCACACCCACGGCTCACCCGTGCCGGTGAGCAGCGACCAGCGCGTGAGCTTGTCGCGCGCCCACTCGCCGATGACCGTGCTGGAGATGTAGCGGATGTTGTGCTGGTCGAAGACCAGCAGCGCGCCCAGCCCCGAGGGGGCCAGCGCCTGGCGCACGCGGCCCAGGCGGTAGGCGTGCAGGCGACGGAAGTCCACCCGCTCCTCGAAGTCCACCTGCATGTGGCCGGGGGCCTGCAGCGGCCGGTCCCACCGGTGGCGGGGGTCGAGGCTCTCGGGCGTGACGGGCTTCGCGATGGGCTTGCGAGGCGGCGACGGCGGCTTGCGGGCCATGGCGTCCTCCCTGGGGCGTGTGTCGGGCGTTACTCTACATCAATCCGGGAAGATCGCGCGGGGGGGGACGTCCCCAAGTTCGTCAGAGGATGACATCGTCAGATCGCGCGACACGGGCGTCACGAGGAGAACACGAGACCAGAGGCCCGGCGGTCTGGCACCGAGATTGCTCAGTGCGAAAAACTCGGTCGCCGTCCTAGAAAATCAGTCACCCGGCTCAGGACCGGAACCGGGCCGTCCGGCTCGGCACAAGGCTTGCTTTGAACTCGACTCGCCTCTGTGTCCACATGCTGACGCGTCCACATAGCGGCACAAGCGAGGAGGAACATGAACACAATGATGACTGCTATCGCGATATCGTCGACGACGGTCTTCCTCGTCGTCTCCAGCTGGAATGTGGTGGCTGCGGCAGCCGGGGCAGACGCGCCTCACCCGCGCAAGGCCCAGGAGACGGCCAGCGACCGTCGAGCCGAGACGAGAAGGATACTCTCCATCCTCGACCGCAAGGTCGCGGATCCAACGGTCCGCCGGAGGGCGGCGGAGAAGCTGGTCATGCTGAGCGACGGCCAGGTCCACCTCATCGCCTCCTTGGCTGAGCGGCTCGCCGTCGATGGTGAAAGACCGGCCGCCGGGATCGCGCTGCTGTTGATCACGGCGTTGCTCATCGTGTCGTGAGGGGCCACCTGCATGTCCTCTATCATCTCCTCATCGTCGCGCTCAGCGCGGCGATCGCTGCATCGCTTCCCCGGACATTCAGCTTCGTCGCCCGACAGCTCCTCATCTACTGGACCTTCATCGAGAACGAGCAGATATTCCTCATCTCCGCCGAAGTCGCGGTGGGGCTTCTGCTCATCGTGGTATTCAGTCGCACCCGGACGAACTGGAAGAACCGGAAGTTATCGAAGATGGCCCGCGCGGCCGGGATGGTCCACTTCAACACTCGGAGGATCCTGCTCGTCCGCAGGACGTCCCGGAGATTGAAGGACCGGCAGGCCTTCATGAGGGACATCATGGTCATCGGGTCGACAGGGTTCCGCACGTTCGTTGACCCGAAGGGAGACCTGCGCACAGCCATCCAGAGCTGCCGCACGGCCAAGATCATGCTCTTGAATCCTGAGAGCTCGGGGGCGCTCGAGCGCGCCCGGACGATTCGTGACCCCGAGGTCACCCAGGAAAGTCTGCGCTGGCAGGTGGGGCACACCATCGCACTCTTGAGGACGCTTCGAGACGCGCAGAAAGGTATCAGCCTCAAGCTCTATTCGGATCCGCCTCTCTGGAAGTTGGCGATTCTCGGCGACTACGGCTGGGTGCAGCACTACCATCCCGGCCTGGATGTTCAAGTCATGCCGGAGTATGTGTTCATGCACGGGCAAAATCCCACGAGCCTGTTCCCGGCCTTCTACCAGTACTTCGTCACGCGGTGGAACGATCCCGCGATCCCGGAATACGACCTGCTCACCGGCGAGCTGGTGTACCGGGACGCCGCCGGCAGGGAGCTCAGCAGGGAAAAGCTCGACTTGATGCTCGAGGGCGCGGCGTAGTGACGGCCTGACCGAGCGGGCCTCCGCGAGGCGGGCCGAGCCGGGGCCAGGGGGCGCGGCAGCGCCAGGTCGAGTATGATTGGGGCACTTTTCCGCTGGAGCGAGGCGCCATGCCCACACTCGTCGATCTCGACCGCCGCGGACGGATCACCGTCGTCACCGTCAACAACCCCCCCGTCAACGCGCTGAGCTACGGCGTGCGCCTGGGCCTGCGCGACAGAATGCGCCAGGCGGCCGCCGACCCCGGGGTGGACGCCGTCGTCATCGCCTGCGCCGGGCGCACCTTCATCGCCGGCGCCGACATCACGGAGTTCGGCAAGCCGCCGAAGGAGCCGATCCTCTGGGACGTCCTGGACGTCATCGAGCAGAGCCCCAAGCCCGTCGTCGCCGCCATTCATGGCACGGCGCTGGGGGGCGGCCTCGAGGTGGCCATGACCTGCCACTGGCGCGTGGGCGTGCGCACGGCGCGCCTGGGTCAGCCCGAGGTGAAGCTCGGCCTCGCGCCCGGCGCCGGCGGCACCCAGCGGCTGCCGCGCCTGGTGGGCGTGGACAAAGCGCTCCAGATGATCGTGAGCGGCGACCCCATCGGTGGTGAGGAGGCGCGCCGGCTCGGGCTCCTCGACGAGATCGTCGAGGGCGATCTGACCGCGGGCGCGGTCGCCTTCGCCGAGCGGGTGGTGGCCGAGAGCCGGCCGCTGCGCCGGGTGCGCGACCTGGACGACAAGGTGGCGGCGGCCCGCGGCAAGCCCGACATCTTCGCCGACTTCCGGAAGTCCGTCGCGCGGCAGACGCGCGGCTTCCGGGCGCCGGAAGCATGTATCCGCCTGGTGGAAGCAGCCGTCAACCTGCCGTTCGACCAGGGGCTCGCGCGCGAGCGCGAGGCGTTCGTGGAGCTCGTCAACTCGCCCGAGTCCAAGGCCCAGCGCTACTTCTTCTTCGCCGAGCGCGAGGCCGCCAAGATCCCCGACGTGCCGGCCGACACGCCCGCGCGCGAGGTGCGTAAGGCCGCGGTGATCGGCGCCGGCACCATGGGCGGCGGCATCGCGATGAACTTCGCCAACGCCGGCATCCCGGTGACGGTGGTCGAGGTCGCCAAGGAGCCACTCGAGCGCGGGCTGGGCCTGGTGCGCAAGAACTACGAGGCCACCGCCGCCAAAGGGCGGCTCACCAAGGAGGACGTCGACAAGCGCATGGGCCTCATCCAGGGCACCGTGGACTTCGGCGCGGTGGCCGACGCGGATCTGATCATCGAGGCCGTGTTCGAGGAGATGCCGCTCAAGAAAGAGGTCTTCGCCCGGATCGACAAGATCGCCAAGCCCGACGCCGTGCTGGCCACGAACACCTCGACGCTCGACGTCAACGAGATCGCGTCGGCGACGACGCGGCCCGAGACAGTCATCGGCATGCACTTCTTCAGTCCCGCCAACGTCATGCGCCTACTCGAGAACGTGCGCGGCGCGAAGACGTCGAAGCCGACCATCGCCACCGCCATGGCCGTGGGACGCAAGATCGGCAAGGTGCCGGTGCTGGTCGGCGTCTGCTACGGCTTCGTCGGCAACCGCATGCTCCACCAGCGCGGGCGTCAGGCCGAGCGGCTGTTGCTGGAGGGCGCGCTCCCGCAGCAGGTGGACAAGGTGCTGGTGGACTTCGGCTTCCCCATGGGACCGTTCGCCATGGGCGACCTGGCGGGCCTCGACGTGGGGTGGCGCGTCCGCAAGGCGCGGGGCACGAAGGCGCCGGTGGCCGACCGGCTCTGCGAGCTCGGCCACTTCGGCCAGAAGACCGGAAGCGGCTTCTATCGCTACGAGGGCGGCGACCGCACCCCGCGGCCCGACCCGGAGGTGGAGCGCCTCATCCTCGAGGTCTCGAAGGAGCAGGGCCTCAAGCGGTACCAGATCCCCGACGAGGAGATCCTGGCGCGCCTGCTCTACCCGATGATCAACGAGGGCGCCAAGATCCTGGAGGAAGGCCTGGCCATCCGCCCGAGCGACATCGACGTCATCTGGGTGTACGGCTACGGCTGGCCCGTCTATCGCGGCGGTCCCATGTACTGGGCCGACCAGATCGGCCTCAAGACGATCCGCGACCGGATGCTGGAGCTCCAGCGGCGGACGGGCGACGATTCCTGGCGCCCGGCGCGCCTGCTCAGCCACCTGGCGGATCAGGGCAAGGGGTTGCTGGACCAGTAGACGAGGAGGGCGCTATGGAGTACCGCATCATCTCGGCCGACGATCACATCGACCTCCCGTGGTTGCCCAAGGATCTCTGGGAGAAACGCGTGCCGGCGCAGTGGCGCCCGCGCGGCCCCAAGGTCGTGGACACGCCCGACGGCCAGTCCTGGGTCTGCGGTGACGCGCGCTGGGACTTCTGGGGCGGCCGCAAGGGCGCGGCGGGCGCGATGGGCGGGCGCCGCCTGGCCCTCGAGCGCGGCGGCGTGCTGGAGCCCGGGGTGCTCAGACCGACGACGACCGCGCTGCGGCTGGCCGACATGGACCGCGACGGCGTGGACGCGACCGTGATGTACGGGCCGATCGTGCCACTGCTGATCCCGGATCCGGAGCTGCGGCGGGTCTGTTACCGCGCCTACAACGACTGGTTGGCCGAGTTCTGCGCGACCGCGCCCGAGCGCCTGATCGGCGTTGGGCTGACGCCGATCGACGATCCCAAGAGCGCGGCCGAAGAGGTGCGCTATCTGAAGAAGATCGGCGTGCGGACCTGCATGTTCCTGGCGGCGCGCGTAGAGACGCCGCTGTGGGACGACGCCTGGGAGCCCCTCTGGGCGGCCGGCGCCGAGACCGGCCTCCCCATTGGCTTCCACCTGAGCGGCGGCCACCGCACGGTCGTCATGAGCGGCCCCCAGGCCCACCACCCCGGCAACATGGGCGTCCGCGTCTCCTGCTCGACCATTCAGATGGACGAGCCGCTGGCGGCGGTGATCTTCTCGGGGGCGCTCGAGCGTCACCCCGGGCTCAAGATCGTCTTGGCCGAAACCGGCATCGGCTGGCTGCCCTATATGCTCGAGCGAATGGACGACACCTACCAGAAGTTCCTCGATGCTCCGGACTACTGGGGCCAGCATGGCGGCCTCGCCATCACCATGCCGCCGAGCGCCTACTTCCGCCGGCAGGTCTGGGCCACCTTCCAGACCGACCACGCCGGGCTGCGCATGCTCGACGTCCTGGGCGAGGACCGCGTGATGTGGGCCTCCGACTACCCGCACGCGGACAGCACCTGGCCGGAGTCGCAGAAGGCCATCGAGGAGAACTTCGGGGACGTCCCGCCGCGGGCGCGCCGCCGCATCCTGTGCGACAACGCGCGAGACCTCTACGGACTCTGAGCGGACGAGGAGGAGGGCATGATGCTCCAGGCTGACCGCGACCTCACCCGACGCGCCCTGCTGGCCGGCGCCGCCGCCGCGGCGATCGCGACCTGCGCGGCTGCGCAGTCCAGTCCGGCGCCGGCCAAGGGGCCAAAAGTCTTCCTCGACTACGACCAGGCCGAGCTCGACCGCGCCTACGATCAGCGGTCCTGGGCGCCCAACATCGAGCACGTGATCAAGCGCTACGCCCTCAACAGCGAGGCGGTGCGCGCGCGTCTGGGGCCGCCCCGGACGCTCGCCTACGGCCCCTCGGCGATCGAGACGCTCGACGTGTATCCGACCACGCGCGCGAACGCGCCGGTCATGGTCTTCCTCCACGGCGGCGCCTGGCGCACCGGGAAGGCCAAGGACTACGCCTTCCCCGCCGAGCTGTTCATCCGGGCGGGAGCGCACTACGTCGCGCCCGACTTCGCGACAGCGATGGAGGTGGGTCTGGACGGCATGGTCGCCCAGGTCCGGCGGGCCGTGGCCTGGGTCGCGAAGAACGCGGCGACGTTCGGCGGCGACCCGAACCGCATCTACGTGGCCGGCCACTCGTCGGGCGGGCACCTCGCCGGCAACGTGCTCGTGACCGACTGGGCCCGGGACTTCGGTCTGTCCGCCACCGCGCTCAAGGGCGGGCTGGTCGTGAGCGGAATGTACGATCTCAAGGCCGTGCGACTGTCCGCGCGCTCGAGCTACGTCAAGTTCGACGATCGGATCGAGCACGAGCTGAGCTCGCAGCGCCACCTGGCCCGGCTGGCCTGCCCCGTGATCGTCGCCTACGGAGATCTCGAGTCTCCGGAGTTCCAGCGCCAGTCGCGCGAGTTCGCGGACGCGGTTCGGTGGGCGCGCCGGCTCGAGTCGCTGATCGTGGCCCCGGCCTACAACCACTTCGAGATCATCGAGACGCTGGCCAACCCCTACGGGCTCCTGGGCCGCGCGGTCCTGACCCAGATGAGGCTCGTCGCATGATTGCGCGCAAGCCGAGCGTGGTGACACCCGACCGGTTCGCGTCCGGCATGACCTTCGAGCAGTACCTGGCCTACATCGGCACGCCGGAAAACCTCGCCCGCGAGGGCTCCCTGGGCGCGCCGCGCCGGGACTGGTCGGCCCACGTGCGCGCCTGGTACGAGGCGACCCGCCTGTCCGACGCGCAGGTGGCCGCCCTCCGGTGGTTGGCCAGCCGGCCCGACGGGCCGGCCAAGGTACTGGTGATCTCCGAGGACTGGTCCTCGGACTGCCGGCGCGACGTGCCGGTGCTGGCGCGCATGGCGGAAGCCGCCGGCTTCGAGCTCCGCATCTTCCGGCGCGACGGCCAGCGCTTCAGCGCGAGCCCCCAGCCCAGCCTGGCCGAGGCTCCCGACAGCAATGCCGACATCATGGCCGAGTTCCTCAACGAGAAGAACGCGCAGACCTGGCAGTCGATCCCGGTGGCCGTCTTCTACACGAAGAATCTCGAGTACCTGTACCGCTACATCGAGTACCCGGGCGTCTACCACAAGGACCGGATCGTCGGCCGCATCCGCGCGGCGCGGCCGGGCGAGAGTCAGGAGGAGACGCGCAAGCGCGGCGATCGGGAGTTCATGGAGCTCCAGCAGTCGCCCTTGTTCCGGGTGTGGGCCTGCGCGGCCGCCGACGAGATGATCAGCGCGCTCTACGAGCGGCTGGCGCTCGGTCCCTCGCCCTGAGCGGCGCGGAACGATGCGCCCGGGCCCTCCGGCAGGGCCGCGTACCCCGAGCCGCCCAGCACGAACAGGAAGGCTCCAAACAGGAAGAGCAGCACCTTACCCTCCAGGCTGGGCGCCGTCGATTTGCATAAAACGAAGGCGACCAAGCTCATGAGTCCCAGACCCGTGACACCGGCGCCGGCAGCCAGCCGCTTCATGGGAGTCTCCTTTCGCCTTTAGATGCCGCCCCAGGCGCCTTCGGTTTACGGACCGCGCGCCGCTGAGGACCGTGCCTCCCGCGTGACCATATGCCTCACGCGCGCTTGAGCTCGTCCTTGTTGATCGGCAACCTCCGGACGCGCTTGCCGGTGGCGGCGAAGATCGCGTTGCAGACGGCCGGGGCCACGCTGGGCACGCCCGGCTCGCCGAGACCTCCCGGCGCCTCGCCGGAGTCGAGGATGTGCACCTCGACCTTCGGCATCTCGTTGATTCGCAGCATCGGGTAGTCGTGGAAGTTCGATTGCTGCACACGTCCTTTGTCGATGGTGATCTGGCCGTAGAACGTCGCGGTGAGCGCGTAGACGGCGCCGCCCTCCATCTGGGCCCTGACCGCATCGGGGTTGACGGCGAATCCGGCGTCGATGCCGCAGACCAGCCGGTGCACAAGGACGGTGCCGTCCGGCGCCACCGAGACCTCGGCCACACTGGCGGCGTAGCTTCCGTAGGAGAAGACGACGCCGCAGCCGCGGCCGACGCCGGCGCGCAGAGGCGCGCCCCAGTTCGCTTTCGCGGCGACCAGCTCCAGGACCGCCTTGTGGCGGAGTGACTTGCCGAGAAGCGCGCGCCGGTATTCGACGGGATCCTTGCCGGCCAGGTGCGCTAGCTCGTCGATGAACCCCTCGACGATGAACCCGTTCTGGGAGGCGCCCACCGAGCGCCAGAACCCGACCGGGATGCCGAAGTCCTTGTTGGTCCACTCGACCCGCAGGTTGGGGACGTCATAGGGCATGTTGCGCATGGCCTCGACCGCGGCGGCGTCGATGGTACCGGCCTGGGCCCGCCCCTTCTGGATCAGGATGCCTGGCCCGATCATCCGGGTGAACCAGGCCGACGGCATGCCGTTGCCGTCGAGGGCGGCCTGGAAGACGTTGTAGGTCGCTGGACGGTAGAAGCCGTGGGTGATGTCGTCCTCGCGGGTCCACATGACCTTGACCGGCACCCCCACGGCCTTGGCCACCTCCACGGCGTCGATGACGAAGTCCACCTCGCCGCGGCGGCCGAAGCCCCCACCCAGGAGCGTCGTGTGCACGGTGATCTTGTCGGGCGGCAGCCCGGTCAGGCGCGCGGCCGTCGCCTGGGTAGCGCCGGGGTTCTGGGTCGGCACCCAGATGGTGCAGGCGTCCGCCCTCACGTGGGCCGTGGCGTTCATCGGCTCCATGCAGGCGTGCTCGAGGAACGGCACCTGGTACACCGCCTCGTGCACCTTGCCGCCTGCGGCCAGCACCTTCTCGGCGTCGCCGTCGTTGCGCGCGACCTGCCCCGGCTGCTGCGCCGCGCTTTCGTACTCGCGATTGATCATGGCGCTCGACACCTGAGCGATCGGTCCCTCGTCCCACTCCACTTTGAGCGCGCGGCGTCCCTGGAGCGCCGGCCAGAAGCCGGCGGCGACCACTGCCACGCCGTTGCTGACCTGGACGACCTGCTTCACGCCCTTGACCGCCCGCGTCGCCGTCGCGTCGAAGCTCTTGGCCTTGCCGCCGAAGACGGGGCAGCGCTCGATGGACGCCACGAGCATCCCCGGGACCTTCACGTCCATCCCGTAGATGGCACGGCCCGTCACCTTTTCGGGCGTGTCGCGCCGCTTGACCGTCTTGCCGATGTAGCGGAACTGGTCGGGCGTCTTGAGCTTGGGATTCTCGGGCACCGGCAGGTGCTGGGCCTTGTCGACGAGCTGGCCATACGGGAGGCGGCGGCCGGTGGGACGATGGATCACCGTTCCGGCCTCGGTGTCGACGCTCTCCACCGGCACGCCCCACTCGCTGGCCGCGGCCTGCTTGAGCATCTCGCGGGCAGCGGCGGCGGCCTTGCGCCACATGGCGATGTGGTCGCGCACGCCCCGGCTGCCGCCGTAGGACTGGGTGCCGGTGACGGGATTCTTATAGAGGGCGGGATTGGCCGGGGCCTGCTCGACGCGGACCTTGTCGAGCACGGCGTCCAGCTCGTCGGCGATGATCATCGGCGTGGTGGTCAGCGAGCCCTGGCCCATCTCCGGGACCGAGTTGATGATGGTCACGACGCCGTCGCGGTCGATCCGGAGCCACTGGTTGGGCGCGAACACGCCCGCCGTCTGCGCCAGCGCGCCGGGGATACGGCCCGCGAGGGGGAAGCCGATGGCCAGCCCCGCGCCGGCCACGAGGCTGCCCTTGAGGAGCGTCCGCCGGGTGAGCAGCGTTTTCATCGCTGGCCTCCCTTCCGGAGCGCCGCCGCGCGGTGGATCGCGGCGCGGATCCGCTGGTAGGTGCCGCAGCGGCAGATGTTGCCGGCCATGGCGGTGTCGATGTCCGCGTCGGTGGGGGAGGGCTTCGAGGCCAACAGCGCCGCTGCCGACATGATCTGGCCTGGCTGGCAGAAGCCGCACTGGGGGACGTCCACCTCGACCCAGGCCCGCTGCACGGGATGGTCGCCCGTGGCCGA
>DASYUQ010000001.1 GCA_036001065.1 Candidatus Methylomirabilota bacterium | reverse complement strand
GACGCGCGTCCTCGTCGTGGCGGCGGCGACCCGGACCGACGCACTCGACCCGGCGCTCGTCGCCCCGGGACGACTCGACCACCTGATCGAGATCGCGCTCCCGGACACCGACGCCCAGCGCGAGATCCTGGACCTCGTCCGCGTGGAGACGGAGAAGAACGCCGGGCGGCAGCTCTTCGCGCCGATCGACTACGGCAAGGTGCTCCCGGTGATGGGGGGCATGAGCGGCGCCGACATCTCGGTGATCATGCGGCGGACCCTCGAGGCGAAGGTGCACGCGGCCGCCGCGGGCGGACCGCCGTCGCTCGTGACCACCGAGAACCTGCTCGAGGCGATCGACGGCTACAAGGGCGTGCGCGGGGTGGTCGAAAAGATCCGCTACGGTCAGTATCTCTGAGATGCTCGTGTCCACGAAAATCCGGGTCCGCTACAAGGACACGGACTGCATGCAGGTCGTCTACTACGGCAACTACCTCACCTACTTCGAGGTGGGCCGCGTCGAGTTCCTCCGCCAGCAGGGGCTCCCGATGTCGGTCGTGGACCGGAAGGTCCACCTTCCCGTGGTCGAGGCGGTCGTGCGCTACGTCCGCGCCGCGCGCCTCGACGACCTGCTCGAGGTCCGCTGTTGGGTGAGTGAGCACAAGCGCGCGAGCTTTCGGTTCGCCTATGAGATCCTGAGCGAGGAAGGCGAGACGGTGGCCACGGGGTCGACGCTCCACGCCTGCTTGGATCCAGCCACGAGCAAGATGATCGCGGTGCCCCCGTGGCTGCGAGACGTCGTGGCCGTCGTTCAGCCGGGGCCGAAGCCCGGTGCGTAACCCGGTGTATAATCCGTCGGTCGAACTCGTATGATCGAAGTCCAGAGCCTGACGAAGCACTACGGCCCGATCACCGCGATCCGCGACGTGTCGTTCAACGTCGCGCCGGGCGAGATCGTGGGCTTCCTCGGCCCGAACGGCGCGGGGAAGTCGACGACCATGCGCATCCTCGCCTGCTTCATGCCCGCCTCGAGCGGCACGGCTCGGATCGCGGGGCGCGACGTGCTCCGCGAGTCGCTGGAGGTCCGCAAGCGGATCGGCTACCTGCCGGAGAACGTCCCGCTCTACGGGGACCTCCGCGTGGGGTCGTACCTGGACTTCGTCGCCGAGGTCAAGGGCGTGGGGCGCGGCGAGCGCCGGCGCCAGGTCGCGGAGGTGATGGAGCGGTGCCTCATCACCGAGGTCCAGCACCGGCTCATCGGCCGGCTGTCGAAAGGCTACCGGCAGCGCGTCGGGCTCGCCCAGGCGATCCTCGGCGACCCCGAGGTGCTGATCCTCGACGAGCCCACCATCGGCCTCGACCCGCAGCAGATCGCCGAGATCCGCGCGCTCATCAAGTCGCTGGCCGGCGAGCACACCGTGATCCTCTCCACCCACATCCTGCCCGAGGTCTCGATGCTGTGCGCCGGCGTCATCATCATCAACAAGGGCGTGATCGTGGCCCAGGGCCCCATCGACACCCTGGTCGAGCAGTTCTTCCCGACGGCGCGCGTGCAGGTGGAGATCGTCGGGCCCCCGGCGGCGGTGCGGGAGGGAATGCGGCGGGTCCCCGGCGTGCTGGAGGTGCGGGACGAGGCGCTGGCGGACGGGCGGGGCACGTACGTGGTGGAGTCGGCCCGCGGGCGCGATGTGCGCGCCGAGATCTTCCAGCTGGCGGCCCAGCAGCGGTGGGAGCTGCGCGAGCTGAAGCGGGTGGGCATGACGCTGGAGGAGGTCTTCATCCGCATCGTGGCCGGCGAGGACACGGCGGAGGCGGAGGAGACGGCGGAAGCCGAGGAGGCGCCGGCGCCGTGAGGATCTGGCCGATCTTCAAGAAGGAGATGCGCCTCTACTTCACCTCGCCCATCGCCTGGGTGATCCTCACGATCTTCACGCTCATCACCGGCTACTTCTTCTACTCGATCTTCGCCTTCTTCACGCTGGCCTCGATGCAGTCCATGATGAACCCGGCCATGGGCCGCGAGCTGAACGTGACGGACAGCGTGCTGCGCCCGCTCTTCTCCAACATCAGCGTCATCCTGCTCCTGCTCATGCCGCTGGTGACGATGCGGCTCTTCGCCGAGGAGCGGCGCTCGGGCACGATCGAGCTGCTGCTCACCTATCCCGTGCGTGACGGCGCCGTGCTGATCGGCAAGTACCTCGCCGCCCTGGCGGTGTACGGCGTCATGCTGGCCGCCACGCTGGTCTATCCGGCCCTGGTCCTGTACTTCGCGCGCGTCGAGTGGGGCGTGCTGCTGACGGGATATCTGGGCCTCCTCCTGATGGGCGCGACGTTCCTGGCCGTGGGGGTCTTCGCCTCGTCGCTGACCGAGAACCAGATCGTGGCCTCCATCACCACCTTCGGGGTCCTGCTGATCTTCTGGGTCATCGGGTGGTCGGCCGACTACGTAGGCGGCGTGGTGGGACGGGTCCTGACGCACGTCTCCCTGCTCGAGCACTTCGACAGCTTCGCCAAGGGCGTGCTGGACACGAAGGACGTCGTGTACTACCTGGACTTCACGATCATCGCGCTCTTCCTCACGCTGCGCTCGCTGGAGGCTCGACGGTGGAAGGGCTGAGATGAAGCGGCTGCTCGACTGGGCGGGCTACGTGGGGATCGCCGCCCTGGCGGCGCTGGCGATCCTGAGCTGGACGCGCTCGCCGCTGCTGGGGGGGCCGCGGGGCGCCTGGCTCTGGTGGGGACTGCTCGTCGCGGGCGTCGTGCTGGTGCTGGCCTCCGCGGCCGGGCATCTCGACGACTTCCGGGGGACGCTGGGCGGCCGGACGGCCCGCTACGGCCTGAACACGGCGGTCATGGTGGTGCTGCTGCTGGGCATCATCGGGCTGGTCGAGGCCGTCTCTTACCGTCACAACGCGCGGATCGATCTCACCGAGAATCGGCGCCACAGCCTCTCGCCCCAGACCATCCAGCTCTTGAAATCGCTCAAGACCGACGTGAGCGCGGTGGCCTTCTTCCGCAGCGACCAGCCGGGCAAGCGCGTAGCCGAGGACCTCGTCAAGCAGTACGCCCGCTACTCCAACGGTCGCTTCACCTGGAAGGTGGTCGACCCCGACCGCGAGCCGGGCCTGGCCCGCCGCTACGCGGTCGAGTCGTACGGCACCGTGGTGCTCGAGACCAAGGACCGCTCCGAGAAGGTGCTGGATGCCGAGGAGGAGAAGCTCACCAACGGGCTGGTGAAGCTGACCCGGGAGGGCAAGCGCCTCGTCTACGTGGTCCAGGGCCACGGCGAGCACGAGCTCGCCAACACGGACCGGCCCGGCTTCAGCGAGGCGAAGACCGCGATGGAGCGCGCCAACTACGAGGTCAAGCCCCTGGCCCTGGCTCGGGAAGGCAAGATCCCCGACGATGCCGCGGTCGTCATCGTGGCCGGGCCGCGCACGGAGCTGCTCCAGCCGGAGTTGGACGCGCTCGACGGCTACGTCGGCCGCGGCGGCAAGCTCTTGATCATGGTCGACCCGACGATCCTGGGCGGCGCGCAGAGCGAGGGGCTCAAGCGGTTCGCGGCCAAGTACGGCGTCGACCTGGGCGACAACCTCGTCATCGAGCTGAACCCGCTCGGCCGCCTCTTCGGCATCGGGCCCGAGGTGCCCATCATCCAGCAGTACGAGGCGCACCCGATCACCCGCGATATGAGCGGCATCAGCACGCTCTTCCCGCTGACCCGCACGGTGGTGCCGGCCAGGACTCCGCCCGCCGGCGTCAGCGCGCAGCCGCTGGCGCGCACCAGCGCGGAGAGCTGGGGCGAGACGGATGGCGCCGGGCTCCAGACGGGGCAGGTGAAGCCGGACCCGCCGGATCCCAAGGGACCGCTGTCGGTCGCCGCGGTGGCGACCAAGGACAAGGCGCGCATCGTCGTGTACGGCACGTCGAACATCGCCGCCAATCAGTTCTTCAATCTGCAGGGCAACCGAGACTTCTTCCTGAACACGGTCTCGTGGCTGGCCGAGCAGGAAGACCAGATCTCGATCCGGCCGAAGGACACGCGGCAGACGCCGGTCTTCCTCACCTCGCAGCAGGCGCAGGTGGTCTTCCTCGTCCCCGTGATCCTGCTGCCCGGCCTCGTGATGGTGGGCGGGATCGTGACCTTCGTGCGGCGCCGCGCCACCAGGTAAAGGCAGGCCGTCGAGGCCCCCTCCGAATAAAATGCGCTGGCAGACGACGGCGGCCCTCGCGGTCATCCTGATCGCGTTGGGGGCGTTCTTCTACATCTACGAGATCCGGCTGGGCCCCGAGCGCGAGAAGGCCGAGAGCCGCAAGGGGCGCGTCTTCAGCGTGGAGCCCTCCGACGTCAACGAGTTGGTCCTCCAGCGCGGCGGGGAGATGGTGCGCCTCAAGCGCGAGGGCGAGGGCTGGCAGATGCTCGAGCCCGTCCGGAGCCGCGGCGAGCGCGGACCTATCGAGGAGGCGCTCACTTCGGTGGCCACGACCCGGATGGACCGCGAGATCGCCGCTCGGCCCGCCAACCCGGGCGAGTTCGGCCTCGACAAGCCGGCGGCGGAGGTGACGCTGACGCTCAAGGACGGCAAGCAGGTCGGGCTCCTGCTCGGCGCCAAGAACCCGACGGGGGTCTGGGTGTACGCGCAGGAGCGGGGCAAGCCGAACGTGTTCGTCGTCTCGGACGGCGTGCTGCGCGATGCCACCCGTCCCGTCGCCGATTTTAGAAATAAGGCGGTCCTGGCCTTCGACCGCAAGGAGGTGACGGGCTTGGAGATCGTCACCCGCGCCGAGACGCTGGCGGTGGAGCCAGCGGGCGAGCACGGGTGGAAGCTGACCCGCCCCCGCCAGCTCCCGGCCGACACCGACACGGTCGCGGAGTTCTTCGACAAGCTGGCGTCGGCCCGCATCAAGGAGTTCGTCGCCGAGGCGCCCCGCGCGCTCGAGCCGTACGGGCTCGCGCGGCCGGTGCGGGTGGCCATCCATACCGGCAAGGGCCAGGACCGGGCGACGAAGACGCTGTTGCTCGGCAACGTGGACGACAAGAAGAAGGGCGTGTATGCGCTGCGGCCCGGCGAGCCGAGCGTGCTGCTGCTGTCGGAGGACGTCTGGACCGCGCTGCCCAAGACCACCGCGGCCGTCCGGAACAAGGCGATCGTCGAGTTCGACCGCGAGAAGGTCGCGCGCCTGGAGATCGAGAGCCCCCGTGGCCGCCTCACGCTCGCGCGGGAGCAGAACCGCTGGCGGATCACCCAGCCCCAAGCGCTGCCCGCCGATCAGGTGGCGGCGGGAAGCGTATTGATGAGGCTCAGGGGGCTCAAGGCCCAGGCCTTCCTGGCCGAAGACGCCTCCGGCATCGCGCGCTACCTCGCCAGCCCCACGGTCCGCGCGACGCTCACGCTGGAGGGCGCGCCGGGCCCGCTGACGGTGCTGCTGGCGCCCTCACCCGAGACGCGCGGCGGCCAGGCGACCGCGTACGCCGCCATCGCCGGGCGCGGCCCGGTGGTGCTGGTGGAGGCCTCCGCCCTTACCGAGCTCGGGCGCTCGCTCAACGACCTGCGCGACCGCAGCCTCGTCGGCGCGCTCGAACCCAAGGACGTCAAGCGCCTGGAGGTCAAGAGCGGCGGCAAGGCCATCCTGCTCGAGCGCAAGAGCGACACGGAGTGGAAGGTCCTCGAGGGCGGCCGGGGTGCGGCCAAGAGCACGAAGGTCGACGACCTGCTGTGGGCGTTGCGCGCCCTCAAGTGGAGGGAGCTGGTCACGCCCGCGGGTGGTGAGGCGGGCCGGTACGGGCTCGACGCGCCGACGGCGGAGGTGGGGCTCTTCCGGCCCGACGGCACCGAGATCGTCACGGTCCTCGTCGGCAAGCAGGAAGGCGGGCGGCTCTACGTGAAGACCAGGACGTCCCCCGCCATCTACGCCGTCGACCCCAAGCAGCTCGAGATTCCCAAGGTCCCCGACGACTTCGGAGGCTGAGTCCGGGAGCGGCTAGTGCCGTTCCAACTATTCGCGCCTAGGAAGGCACCGTGTACGTCGTTCGTGGACAGATTTAGTATCAACAAGTTGGAACGGCACTAGTTCAGCAGCCCGATCTCCCGGTAGCGCGGGGCGACCCGCTCCGAGATCAGCCCCAGACGCTGCAGGCGGGGCATCAGGTTCTCCTGGAAGAGGAAGCTGTTGAAGGCTTTCGTCGTGGGCGAACTGGCCACGGTGTCGCGCCAGATCTTGTCGCCGTCCCAGCCCATCTCCTGCCACACGGTCTTCTTCGCCGTCTCGTAGAGCGTCTCCAGCTCGTGATGCGTGGGCTCGTAGTCGTAATCCCAGAGCGTCTCGAGCTGGTAGGTCACGCGCGCCGCCCGGCCGCCTGCTGTCCCGTCGTCATCGCCCCTGGCCTCCGCTGAACGGTCGTTCAGCCGAGCCAGTCTAGCGCACCCGGGGTCGCCGCGCTACCATATCGCTCGTGGACGAGGGGGCGATCTATCTCAGGCAGATGGAGCTGGGGCCGATGCAGAACTTCGTCTACTTCATCGGCGACCCGCTGGCCCGCGAATGCGTCGTCGTCGACCCCGCCTGGGAAATCGACACGATCGTCGACACCGCCCAGGCCGACGGCTTCGCCATCACGGGCGCGCTGGTCACCCACACCCATCAGGACCACGTCGGTGGGAGTCTCTCGGACTGGGGAATGTCCGGGCGCATTCCCGGCGTGGAAGACCTGCTGGAGAAGGTCCGGGCCAAGGTCTACGTGCACAAGGCCGAGCGCGAGTTCCTCACGGGCTTCGGCTCCGACCTCGTCAAGGTGGACAACCACGACACGCTCCAGATCGGCCGGCTCACGCTGAGCTTTCTGCACACGCCCGGCCACACGCCGGGCTCTCAGTGCTTCCTGGTCGACGGCCGGCTGGTCTCGGGCGACACGCTCTTCATCGGCTCCTGTGGCCGCACCGATCTGCCCGGGAGCGATCCCAGCGAGATGTACTACTCGCTGACGCAGCGACTGGCGGCGCTGCCCGACGATACGATCTTGCTGCCCGGCCACAACTACGGCGGCCCATCCTCCACCCTCGGCGCCGAGAAGCGCCAGAATCCGTTCCTGCGCTTCGCGTCGCTGGGCGACTTCCTCAGAGTGATGGGCGGCGGCAGCCGGATCGTCACTCCGTAATCCCGGCCGGCCGCGCCGATCACGCGCTCTCCCCTCCGTCGACGCGGAGCACCTGCCCGGTGATGTAGCGGGGGCAGGTGGCGAAGAACAGGACAGCGGCCGCCACGTCGTCGGGGCCGCCCTCGTGTCCCCCGGCGATCACCTTCCAGCGCGAGCGCGGGAAGCCGGCGGGCCTCAGCACCGCGCCCGGCGCCACGCAGTTGACGGCGATCTTCTGCGGCCGCAGCGCGACGGCGAGGTTCCGCGTGAGGACGACGAGGCCCGCCTTCGAGAGCGCGTAGGGCACGTAGCCGGGCCAGGCGCGGTCGGCCGCAACGTCGGCGATGTTTACAATGTGGCCGCCCCCGCGCGTCATCACGGCGGCCGCGGCCTGGGCGCAGAAGAACGCCCCCCGCAGATTCACGTCGAGCAGCGCGTCGTACTGGGCCGGGGTCGTGGCCGCGAAGGGCGTGCGGAAGAAGACCGCCGCGTTGTTGACGAGGACGTCGAGGCCGCCGAGCACGCGGGCCGCGCTCTTCACGAGCTCCCGCGCCGCCCGGGGATCGGCGAGGTCGACCCGCAGCGCGGCGCCGCGGACGCCGTGGGCTTCGATGTCGGCGAGGGTCCGGCGGGCGTCGCCCGTCGAGCGATGGTACCCGATCGCCACGTCCATGCCGGCGCGCGCCAGCGTCAGCGCGATGGCCCGCCCGAGGCGGATGGCGCCGCCGGTGACGAGCGCGCGGCGCCGTTTCTTGACGGGGGTGCGCCGCTGTGGTGTCATCATCGATTTGTCATGTCTACCGGCGTGCGGAACTGGTTGAAGGGCCGGCTCATCACCGGCTTCTTCGTGACCGTGCCCGCGGTGGCCACCGCCTGGCTCCTGTGGGTCTTCTGGAGCGGGATCGACGACATCTTCACGCCGATGTACGAGCGCATCTTCGGCCATCCCGTGCGGGGGCTGGGCTTCCTCACCGCGGTGGTCGTGATTCTCTTGATGGGCATCATCGCCCGGAACGTCGCCGGCCGGCGCGTGCTGGCCTGGGGGGAGCTGCTGCTCCTCAAGGTCCCGGTCTTC
The DNA here is from genome assembly GCA_036001065.1 of Candidatus Methylomirabilota bacterium. Classification (NCBI taxonomy): domain Bacteria; phylum Methylomirabilota (SeqCode); species Candidatus Methylomirabilota bacterium. The sequence goes on along the minus strand of DASYUQ010000001.1, from coordinate 40,719 downwards.
GGCCGGCTCTACCCATCGGTCAAGACGCTGGTGGACGCCTTCTCGCCCGAGCGCCGCAGCGCCTTCAAGGCGGTGGTCCTCGTCCAGCATCCCCGTGAAGGCGGGTACGCCTTCGGGTTCGTGACCAGCGAGGTCATGGTCGATACGCCGACCGGCAAGGTGGAGATGGTGACCACCTTCGTTCCCACCAACAACCTGTATCTGGGCGACGTCGTGCTGGTCCCGCGCGCCGACGTCATGCCGACCGGGCTGACCGTCGAGGAAGGCATCCGGATCATCCTCTCAGCCGGCACCGCCACGCCGGCTCGCCTGCCGCGCTTCTAGCCGGCGAGCCCAGCCCGCCACCGCCTCGCCCAGGGGGAAGAGCTTGCCGAAGAAGAAATGGTTCGCGCCGTCGATGACGGTGAAGGCGGCGCGCGGCAGGCTCCGCCGGAGCGCCTCGAGCGCGTCGCGCGGGCAGTACTCGTCACGGCTGCCGGCGACGATGAGCAGGGGCACGTCGATGGCCGCCAGCGCCAGGAAGGGCGCGTCGCCCATGACGGCGACCGGGGGGGCGATCAGCGCCAGCCCGGTGACCGCCGCGTCCGCGTCCTGCCGGGCCACGACCTGGGCGGCGACGGTGGCGCCGAAGGAGTACCCGGCGAGCGCCAGTGGAAGGCCGGCGCCGGTGGCCTCGCGGAGAGAGGTCACGGCCGCCTCGATGTCGCGCTGCTCGTCCCGTCCCCCGCCGTGGATCCCTGTGGAGCGGCCCACGCCCCGGAAGTTGAAGCGCAGGGTCGCGAAACCGAGCTCCCCGCAGACTTCGACGACGCGGACGACCACGGGGTTGTCCATGTCACCGCCGTAGAGGGGATGGGGGTGGCAGATCACGATCCCGCCCGACGGAGCGGCGGGCAGGCCAAGGCGGGCCTCGAGGGCCGCGCCGTCGCTGGCCGCGAGGGTCACCGCCCGCTCGGGTATCATACGCAGCAGAGAATACAGATGGGTGGTTCGTCCGTCCAACGGGTGTGCTGATCCACTACCGGACGCGACGGCGCATCGGCGCCTGGCTCGACGGCGCTCTGGGCGACCGACAGGCGCGCTCGACGGCCGCTCACCTCTCGGAGTGCGCCCGGTGCCGGCACGAGGCCGACGAGTTGCGTCGCCTCCGGACCCTCCTGCGCGGCGCTGTCCCGACGCCTCCCGCCCCGGACTGGACCGGCTTCTGGGCGGGCGTGGCGCGGGGGCTCGACGCCGACCGCCGCGCCGCCCCGGCGCCTGCCGCGTGGCCATCCTGCCGGCTCCGGTGGCGGCCACGCCTGGCGTTCGGCGGCGCGCTGGCCGCGGCGGTCCTGGTTTCACTGACGCTCTGGCAGGCCTTGTCTTCGCCTCCGGTGCCCGAGGCGGCGGTCATCGTCAGGTCGGCGAGGACGGAGTACCCGGGCGGCACGGTCATGGTGTACGCGCCTGCCGAGCAGGATATGGCCGTCGTCTGGGTCTTCGGCCTGGAATAGGTGCGCGTCGGAGTAAACACCGCTCGGAGGGGGCCGTCGAGGCCCCCTCCGATGAGCTAGCGTCTCGCCTCAGCGCTCCTTGAGCGCAGCGAGTCGTTCCCTCGCCAGCGGGGTCTCCTCGGCCTGGGGGAAATTGTCGACGAGGTACTGCAGGCGCGCCTGGGCCAGCGTGGGCTGCTTGAGCTCGATGAGCGTGATCGCTTCCTTGTAGAGCGCCGCGGGCGCCTTGTCGCCCCGCGGATAATTCGCCAGCACCTTCCTGAACTCCTGCACCGCTTGCTGCAGGGCCTTGGTCGTCTCCTCCGTCTGGCCCGCGTCGGCGTAGCCGCGGGCCAGGCCCAGTTGCGCCTCGCCGATCCAGTACTGTGCGCCGGCGGCCAGCTCATGGTCGGGGTGGCGCCGCAGGAACTCCCGGAACCCGGTGATGGCGAGGGCGTAGCTGCCCCGGCTGAAGTCGATGTACGCCGCCTGGTAGAGATCCTGTGGCTGGACGGCGCCCGTGGCCGATCGGGCGCCGGCCGGCGGCGTGGGTGACGGTGGTGCCGGTCGCGCCGTCGACACAGCGGGGGGTGCCGACGCGGGCGGTGGCGTCGCCGTCGGAGATGCGCCAGGCGCGGGCGGCGAGGTGGCGCCGCGGGGCTGGCGGCTCAACGCCTCGATCCGGGCGCTCAGATCGTCGAGGCGCGTCGACAGCGTCGTGAGCGTCGTCGCCAGTCCGTCGAGCCGCTGCCTCAGCCCGGCTGCCTGCCGCTCGTTCTCCGCGTCGCGCTGCCGCCCCTCCGCCTGCGGGGCCAGCGTGTCGACCTGGGTCTTGATCTGGCGGATGGAGTTTTGGAGCGCGGCGACGTCAGCGCGCAGCTGGACGAGGTCGTCCTGCGTCGCGGTGCCGGTGACCTCGGCCACACTCGCGCAACCGCCGGAAAGCAGCAGGACAGCGACGAGGTAGAGCGCCCGCCTCACCATCGTGGGGATGGCTCTCAGCGGGGCTTGACGAGGAAATGGTCGCGCCGATTCTTGGCCCAGCACCCTTCGCTGTGCTCCGTGCAGAGCGGCCGCTCCTCTCCGTAGCTGATGATCGTGATCCGGCTGGCCGGCACACCCTGAGAGACCAGATAGTTCATGGCCGCCTTGGCGCGGCGCTCGCCGAGGGCGAGGTTGTACTCGTTGGTGCCGCGCTCGTCGCAGTGGCCCTCGATCAAGACCAGATAGCCCTGGTTGCTCTTCAGCCAGGCCGCGTTGGCGTCGAGAATCTTCGCGTCGCCGGGCCGGACGTCATACTTGTCGAAGTCGAAGTTGATGTCCCTGAGATCGGGGATCGCGGTGAACTCCTTGGGCGCGGGCCGGGACGCGGGGGCCGCGGCGGCGGGTCCGCTCGGCTGGGTCCCGGCGCTCGGGCCGCTCTGAGCCACGGGGCCGGCCGCGCCGGCGCCGCTACTCGTGCCGCTGGGCGCGCTTCCGGCAGCAGCTCCGGCGGGCGCCGGTGCCGACGCCTGAGTCGTCGCGGGACGCTTGGCGCAGCCGGCCAGGACCACCGAAAGCACCAGGAGCGACACGACCATGCCACTCCAACGACGGCTTAGCATGACTCCTCCTTTTTCCGCTTCGCGATAGGACGGCAGACAGGAGCAACGCCTCATCGTATCACGGTAGCCGCGAGGACCAGGAGGGGCTTGTCTGCTCTCCCGGACTGCGGGTGACCGGCGTCTGCTCGGAGCCGTCGGCGAGCATCGCGTAGATGTGCCAGGCGCCCAGGCGGTTCGACTGGAAGGCGAGATGGCGCCCGTTGGGCGCCCACGACGAACCCTGGTTGTCTCCGGGGCCGGCGGTGAGCCGCCGCACGTTGGAGCCGTCGGGGCTGATCGCCCAGAGGTCGTGAGTCACTTGCCGAGAGGTGAAGGCGATCGTGTCGCCTTTGGGCGACCAGCGCGGCTGCGTGTGATAGCCGCCGGTGGTGAGCTGCCGCTGGTTGGCGCCCTCCGGGTCCATGACGAAGACGCTCGGACTTCCCGCTCGGTCGGAAACGAACGCGATCTCGCGTCCGGTGGGCGACCAGGTGGGGTCGGTGTCGATGCCGGCGTGACGCGTCAGGCGCCGGAACACGCCGGTGGCGAGGATGAGCACGTAGATCTCGGGGTTGCCGTCCTTCGAAAGTGTCAGCGCGAGCGAGCGCCCGTCCGGGCTCCAGGCCGGCGAGGAGTTGATCCCGATGAAGGCGGCCAGCGTCTGCTCCGGCCGGCGCTCGAACGGGAAGGCGCGGAACAGGTCGGGGTAACCGTTCTTGTACGAGAGATACGCCAGTGATCGGGCGTCGGGGCTCCAGACCGGCATCAGATTGATGGAGCCGTTCCGGGTGACCGGGCGCGGCCCGAACCCGTCGTAGTCGGTGACCATGATCTCCTTGGCGCCCCGCGGCCCGACGACGTACGCGATCTTCGTGTCTGCGATCCCCCGCTCACCGGTGAACTGGAGCGCGATCTCGTCGGCGATCTTGTGGGCCAGCCGCCGCGCCTGGTCCGACGGCATCTCGAACGTCTTGGTGCCGATGAGCTTCTGCTCGGGCGTGGTCAGATCGTAGAGCCGCATCTCGGCTTCGAGCCGGGCGCCCCGGATGGCCAGCAGACCGTGCACGCCGGCGTGGGCGCCGGCCGCGGCGAACTCCGTCCACGATTGCCGGAGCGCGGCGGGATCGTTGGGCGGGATCGAGCCGGTGGCCGCCACGACGCTGAAGAGCTGGGAGAAGGCGAGGTCCTGGCCCGCCACGGTGGCGAGCAGCTTGGCCACGCCGCCCGCGTCGGTGCCGGCCACGACGCTGAACTCGGGGATCGCGATGTTCAGCTTCTTGGCGCCCCCCCCGGTGACGTTGATGTAGACGTCCACGCCCTGCGCGCGGGAAGCCGGCGGCGAGCCCCCCGGCGCGATGAGCGTCACGACCAAGAGGCCGAGAACGAGAGCGCTGAGCGGTCGTCTCACGTGAAATTACCTCGTGCGGGGATCGTAAACGAACTGCAGACCCACGGTGAGCGTGGGCTTCGTGAATTCCTTGGGGAGCTCCGGAAACGGATTGGCGTCAGCGATCGCCCGGAGCGCGATCTGGTCGTAAGCGGGGTTGCCGGAGCTCCGGCCGACAGCGAGCCGGCGGATCTGGCCGTTGCGCGCGATCTCGAAGATGACTTCCGGCTGCCGGCCCGGAAGCGCGCGGCCCTCCCACTGCTCCTGGATTTTGCGTCCGATGATCTGGATGTAGTACGCGAAGGGAAAGTCCGACACGTTCAGCGTGACCGTCCCCGCGCCCTGCGGCGAACCGGAAGGCTGGCCCAGGGGCGGCGCGGGAGGGGGCGGTGGCGCGGCCGCCGTGGGCGTGGGCGACACGCGCGGGGTGGGCGCGCTCGCCACCGTCGGCAGCTCCTTGTCGCCCGGTCGCGGCAGGGCCGGCGCTCGCGAGGGGAGCGCGCGCTCGGGCAGCGCCGCTTCGCGCGTCGGCGGCGGGAGATCCTTCGGCGCCGGCAGCTCTTTGGGCGCCGGCTTCGCCGGCGGTAGCTCCGCGGCGCGCGGGGGCAGGTCCGGGGTGGGGCGCCCCTGCGGGGCGCCGACCGTGGCGATCGCCGGTACCAGGTTCACCACGTAGGTCTTCGGCTGGGCCGCGCGCCAGGCGGCGGCGCCCACGATCATGGCGACGATCAGCGCCACATGCGCGCTGGCCGACAATGCCAGGGGCAGGAAGGGCACCGGCCCGCGTCGAAGCGCAGGGCCGTGTCGCGGGCGCCACCGGAGCGTCATCGCCGCCGTGGACATCTCAGCGTTCGCGGACGGGCTCCGTCACCATGCCGAGCCGCTCGATGCCGGCCCGACGGACGCGGTCCATGGTCTCGACGACCGCGCCGTAGGAGAGGCCGGCGTCCGCCTTGAGGTAGAGCGTCTTCTCCTTCCGGTTCTTGAAGGCGTCGCGGAGCGCCGCCTCCAGCCCGCCCGCCGTGAGCCGACGCTCGTTCAGGAACAGCCCCTGGTCCTTGGTCAGCGTGAGGACCATCCGCTCCTCGACCGCGGTCGGCTTGGAGGCCGCCCGGGGCAGGTTCACGTCGATACCGCGGTACATCATCGGCGCGGTGAGCATGAAGATGAGGAGCAGCACCAGCACCACGTCGACCAGCGGGATGATGTTGATCTCGGCCAGCGGGGTGCCGATGCGGCGGGAGCCGTCGGCGTCGTCCAGTTTAAAGGCCATCTTTGGCGGTGCGCGCCACCTTGGGAACGGGGCGCATCAGGGCGTTCAGCAGATCGAGCGTGAAGCCCTCCATCTCGGCGGCCCAGTGCTTCACGCGGTTGACGAAGTAGTTGTAGGCGATGACCGCCGGAATAGCCGCCCCCAGGCCGAACGCCGTCGCGATCAGCGCTTCCGAGATGCCGGGCGCGACGACGGCGAGCGACGCCGACCCCTGCTGGCCGATCCCATGGAAGGCGGCCATGATGCCCCACACGGTCCCGAAGAGGCCGATGAAGGGTGTCGCGCTGGCCGTCGTCGCCAGGAACGGCAGGTAGCGTTCCAGGCGCGCGATCTCGTGGGTGGCGGCCCGGCGCAGCGCCCGCTGGGCCAGCTCGACGCGCTCGGAGCCGCGGCCCTCGTCGAGCTCCTCGAGTGGCTCGTCCAGTCCGCCGACTTCCTGATAGGCGGCGGCATAGAGCTGCGCCAGCGGGCTCTCCCGGTACTTCTTCACCGCCGCGTGCACGGTGGCCGAGCGGCGGCTCTCGCGGTACAGCTTGAGGAAGGCGAGCGTCTGGCGGCGCACGCGCCGGAACTGCCACCACTTCTCGACGATCAGCGCCCAGCTCACCACCGAGAAGAACAGCAGGATGGTGAGGACGATCTTGGCAACCGGTCCGGCGCTGAGAACGAGCTCGAAGACCCCGGTGTGCAGGGCATCAGTAGGGGACACGGCGGCTCCTCATGCGTTTCTTCGATAGTACCAAAATCTCCGCCATTCGTTGACTTTCCGCGCGCAGCGCCCGTATAACCGATCCGTGGCCCGCGCACTCGGCCCGCTGCTCCTCGCCCTCGCCGCCGTGCTGGCGCCGGGGGCCGACGCCTCCGACGCGCGCCGCGCTGTCGAAGCGTACGTCCGCCGCCTCCCGGGCACCCCGGTGACCGACCTCGCCCTCCGCCAGACGCTCACCGTCTATCACCCCGACGGACGCCACCCGCAATCGACGGGCGAGCAGCAACTCTACATCAAGCCCCCGCGGCGCCAGCGGCTCGAGCAGACGCTCGACGGCCAGCGGGAAATCCGGCTCACGGTCGACGACCGGACGTGGGTCCGCCAGCCCGACGGCACGACGGTGCAGACGCCGACCACCGGCGGGCGCGACCGGACGTCTCTCTTCGCGCCCTTCCGCCGCAGCGCCGCGGATCTGCTGGCCGAGTGGAGGGGGCTGGGCGTGCGCGAAGACGTGAGCCACGCCGTGCGCGTGCGGGGACGCCCCGTCACCATCATCGGCGCCGGGCCCAGCGACCCGGCGAGCCCGGCGGTGTGGCTCGACGAGCAGTACGGCGTGATCCGCGTCATCACCCGGGAGCGCCTGCTCAAGGGCGTCCGGCTCGTCGATCTGACGCTGTCCGAACACCGGCCGCTGCTGGACGGCCTCTTCTTTCCCTACCGCCAGGAACTCTTCGCCGACGGCCGCATGGTGCTGCTGGTCATCGTCCGCTCCGTCGCCGTCAACGCCAACCTGCCCGACGAGCTGTTCGACCCCGAGGCGCTGCGCCGGGGACGCTAGGTGCATTTCGCGTTCCTGGGCACCGCGGGCGCGATTCCATCGCCGGCGCGTGACACGACGTCGCTGGTGTTCGTCGCGCCCGAGGGCGCCATGCTCGTCGACTGCGGGGGCAGCCCGGTGGCCAGGCTCCGGCGCGCGGGGGCGGACCCGCTCGCGCTCACGCACGTCGTCATCACGCACATCCATCCCGATCACGCCTATGGCCTCCCCGCCCTCCTGCAGAACCTGATCCTCCTCGGGCGGCAGCGCCCGCTGACCGTCCGCTGCCGACCGGAGCACGTCGAGCCTCTCCGCCAGGTGCTGAGCGTCTTCCGTCTCTGGGAGCGCCCCGGCATGTTCCCACTCGACCTCGCCGGGATCGCGCTCGAGGAGGGGGCACGGGCGTTCGTCCTGGGGCCGCTGAGCGTGAGCACCACGCCCAACGATCACGGTTCCATGCCCAACTTCGCCGTCCGCGTGGACGCCGCGTCGGGTGGCGGGCGCGGCGTCGTCTACTCGTCGGACACCGCGCCCTGCGACCGGGTCGTCGTCCTGGCGCGCGGCGCCGACACGCTCATCCACGAGGCCACGTTTCCCCACCGCGACCGCGGCCGCTTCGGCGTGCACTCGACGGGCCGGGAGGCCGGCGAAGTGGCCGCGCGCGCCGGCGTCCGCCGGCTGATCCTCGCCCACATCGAGGCCGACTACCACGACGAGCTCGAGGCCCTCGCCGACGAGGCGGGGAAGGCCTTCGGGGGGCCGGTGGAGATCGCCCAGGAGTTCGTGCCGTACCCGTTGTAGTGCGCGCGAGAGGGTGACCGTATTCGATTCACCTTGTCGGCTCGCGGCCGGCCCCGCCGGTGCCGTCCCCGGCCCCGCCCAGCTGCCAGTCAAGGCAAGGGAGGTCAACCTCGCCGAGACACTTCACCCGATTGACAGCCATAACGGCTCGGGGCTAGGCTCCCGTGTCGTCAGACCCAACCGTCCGGCCCTTAGGGGAAGCAGCCATGCCCCTGAAATGGACTGCGCCACGCTGGTTCGAACGATCCGTGGGATTGGACTAGTGCCGTTCCAACTTGTTGATACTAAATCTGTCCACGAACGACGTACACGGTGCCTTCCTAGGCGCGAATAGTTGGAACGGCACTAGCCATATGCAGATGCGGACCGCGGCTGGGCTGTCGGCAGATGATCTTCGCACAGGAGAGGAGAGGAAACCATGAGAGGGAAGAGACTCGCGTCCTACCCGGTTCGGCTAGGCATTGCGCTGGTCTTCGTTGTCGTCTTGGCGTTGTGGCTCCTCCCGTACCTGCCCTTGGTCAAAGCTGCGGAGAACCTCGATTGGCCTCACTACGGCAACGACCTGGCCAACACGCGATTCCAGCCGGTCGACCAGATCAATCGGCACAACGTCCACAAGCTGAAGGTTGCCTGGGTGTTCCACACTGGTGTCCTTGACCCCCTAGCGGAGTTGCAGGTCTCGCCAATCGCCGTCGATGGCCGGCTCTTCGTCACCGACGGGCACGATAACCTGTTCGCCCTGGATGCGGCGACGGGCCAGGAGATCTGGTCCTTTAAGCCCCTGGAGATTCCGAACGAGATGCCGCCACTTGAGCAGTTTTCGGTCTGCTGCGGCCGGAACAACAAGGGTGTTGCTGTCGGAGACGACAAGGTCTTCCATGGCCGGCTCGACGGCGTGGTCGTGGCCTTGGACGCGGCCACGGGCGCGGTCGTGTGGAAGAACACGGTCGTCGACTTCAGGCAACGCTTTGTCATCAACAATGCCCCGCAGTTTGTGGATGGGTTGGTCATCGTTAGCCCATCGGGGGGCGAGTTCGAGGTGCGAGGCCAGGTGATCGCCTTGGACGCGAAGACCGGCAGACAAGTGTGGCGCTTCTTTACCACGCAGCCCCAGAGCTTTGCCGGGGACTCATTCCGGAGAGGGGGCGCGGCAGTATGGAACCCGCCCGCCATCGATCCGGAATTGGGACTGATTTTCGTCGTCACCGGGAATGCTGCGCCGGATGTCCTCGGCCAGGACCGAGCCGGGGACAATCTGTTTTCTGCTTCGATCGTGGCTCTCGACCTGAGAACGGGTCGGCCCCGGTGGCACTTCCAGGCAGTGCACCACGACATCTGGGACTATGACAGCGCCCAACCGGCAGTCCTGTTCCCGCTCGAAAAGGATGGGGAAAAGTTCAAGGCGCTGGGCCACTGCAGCAAGAACGGTAACTACTATATCCTCAACCGAATCACTGGCCAGCCGATATTTCCGGTGACCGAGGTACCGGTCCCGCCAGGTCCTGCTTTCCAGCATGCCGCGCCGACCCAGCCCGTGTCCTCCGTCGAGCCGTTGACGCCGTTGACTTTCGTCAGGCCTACTCCCACGCACTTTAACGGCGAGCCGATTACGCTGTCGCCGCAGTACACCCCGCCCGATGAGACGTTGCGCCTGATCGTGCCGGGCGATGACGGGGGATGCGAATGGAATCCAGCAGCCTTTAGCCCGCGTACCAAGTTCGTTTACTATGGCACCAGGTACGAGCCCACGCTCTTTCAGACGAGACCGGACAATCGAGGCCCCAATGCGGCAGGGCTCTTCCTCGGCTCCAGCTTCATCAACCGGGTTCCCGGTTCGAATCCCTTTGGCCTGTTCGGCGCAACCGACACGAGGACCGGCAAGGTGGTCTGGAAGATCGAGGTGGATCAGCCGGCCAAATCAGGGGTGGTGGTCGCCGGCGATCTGGTGTTCTTCGGGGAGGGCAACGGTAAGTTCCACGCCGCGAATGCCGAGACGGGCAAGATCCTGTTTACCTTCGATGCACCCGCGCGTGTCGCGAACGCTGGTGGAGCCGCAGCTTCTCCGATCGCCTACGTGGTGAAGGGCCGCCAGTTCATCGTGAATGCCTTTGGTGGAAACGTGCCGGATAGAAACAACTTCCCGCCCAACCCCGTCGGAGATGCCATCATCGCGTTTTCGCTACCGGAGAAGGAGAATGAATGACCGGCCCCGAGTGATCCGGGCGCGGCGGACGGAGCGTGCGCCGCTTCTGGACTGACCCGCTCGAGCGGGGAGGGCGCCGGATGCCCTCGACGGTCCGACGAGAGCTGGAGGGTGCAACTGATCCGGCAGACGCCAGCGTTCCTTGAGGTCAAGATGGACGCGGAGATCAACGCGTACCAGGAGGACGTAGGGCGGAAGGAGCCATTGCCCTCGTGACCCAGGTCAAGGCTCAAGAGTTCTGCGAGCCCCCGATTTGGTGGGTCAGCGCGACACGAACCGGCTGCGGGCGATCCAGAAGCGCAGGGGAAGGTCCGCCGCGCGGGTGATGCCCACGCGGGGACCACGAGCGATGCGGAGGTCGCGCGCCGTGTCCGGCGGCTCGATGGTGAGCCGGCCGCGCGTGAGGTCGGCGCCGTTCTCGCGCGCCGTGATGCCGAGGGCGCGCGTCAGGTTTCCCGGACCGGTGGCCAGCCGCGGCGACTGCGCGGGGACGCCGCGGCGCCGGGCCATCGCGCGGAGCCCGGCCACCGGCTCCAGCGCGCGGAGGAGCACGCAGCCCGGCCGGCCCGCGCGCTCCGTGATGGCGTTCAGGCAGTGGTGCATCCCGTAGTTGAGGTAGACGTAGGCGAAGCCGCCGTCTCCGTAGAAGAGCGCATGGCTGCCGGGGCGGAAGGCGGCGTGCGACGCCGCGTCCTCGGGGCCGAGATAGGCTTCGGTCTCCACGATGCGGCCGGCGGTCAGCCTGCCGCCGATCCGCGAGACCAGGATGCAACCCAGGAGACCGCGCGCAACGGCGCGCGGGGGGCGGAGATAAAACCGCCGGGGCAGCGGCACTAGACGCCGAGACGCTCGCGGACGAGTTTTTCGAGCGACTCGGAGTCGAACGCCACGCCCTGCCGGCTCGGCGGCTCCGCCTCGGTCTTCAGTCCGGTCTCGCTCACGATCACGCAGATCGTCTGCGCGGGATCGAGCTGCTTCTGCGCGAGCAGGCGGGTGAGGACGGCCAGGGCCGCCACGCCGGTGGGCCCCGCCCAGATGCCTTCCGTCCGCGCCAGCGTGCGCTGGGTGGCCAGGATCTCCTCGTCCCCGGCGTCGCCGGCGAGGCCGCCGAGCTGGCGCAGCAGGCGCAGGGTCCACTCGCCCTTGCGGCCGGGATTGCCGGCGGCCAGTCCCTCGGCGACCGTGTAGCCGATCTTCAGCGGCGTGATCGGCCCCCGCTCGCGGAACGCGCGGGCGATGGCGTTGGCACCCGTCGCCTGGGCCGCGACCATCAGCGGTAGGCGGGGGATCCACCCGGCCTCGTGCATCTCCCGAAAGCCGCGCGCGGCGGCGATGAACGTCTCGCCCACGGCGACGGGCGCCACCACGACGTCCGGCGGCCGCCAGCCGGTCTGCTCGGCGACCTCGTAGGCCAGCGTCTTCTTGCCCTCGTGCTTGTAGGCGTTGCGAGAGGCCCCGCAGTCGAAGAACAGGCGCTCCTCCACCAGCCGGTCCCAATGGGTGATGAGGTCGTCGTAGACGCCCCGGTAGATGACGAGGTCGGTGGTGGTCGCGGCCATGTGCAGGAGTTTCGGCGCCGAGGCGCGCTCGTAGGCGAAGACGAGCGAGCGCAGTCCCGCCCGCGCCGAGTAGGCGGCGATGGACGAGCCGGCGTTGCCGGAGCTCACCACCGAGGTCGCGCGAAAGCCGAACTGGCGCGCGGCGGCGATCGCGGTAGCCGAGGACCGATCCTTCACGGTGCCGGTCGGGTTGGGGCCCTCGAACTTGATCAGGAGACGCCTGACGCCGAGCTGGGCGGCCAGCCGGGGGCAGTCGAGCAGCGGCGTGCCGCCTTCGCCGAGCGTGATGCGGTGCGCCGGATCGGCGATGGGCAGCACCGGCGCGTAGCGCCAGAGTCCGGTGCCCGTGAAGAGCGCGGGACCGCGCCCGCGCAGGACGTCGAGGTCGTAGCGGAGCTCGAGCAGGCCCTGGCACTTGGCGCACTCCAGCCGGTAGCCGAGCGGATAGCTGGCGCCGCAGTCGATGCAGGTGAGGTTCTGAGCGAGCGAGTCCGTCGACGTCATCTTGGCCGGGGGGGCGCCGCCGCGCCCGACGTTCGGGCCGTCGCTCCGAGGCGCTGGTCGATGAGCGGTAGCATCTCCTCGATGCGGTGGCGCAGCGTGTGCTCGCCCAGGGCGCGGCGTCGGGCGTTTTCTCCGATCGCGCGGGCCTCCTGGGGGTGGGCGAGATAGTAATCGAGGTGCCGGCGGAGCTCGCCGAGATCGTGGTAGACGAGGATCTCCTCTCCGGGTTTGAAGAGATCCGTCAGGTCCTCCTTGAAGTTGGCCACCTGGCAAGCGCCCGCCGCCGCGAGCTCGAACGTCCGGTTGTTGGTGCCCACGATGTCGTTCATCGGATGATGGTGATTCAGCGAGAGCGTCGAAGCCGAGTAGACGAGCAGCTTCTCCCGGCCCCACACCGGGCCGCCGGCGACCATCCGTCGTACCATCGGGTCCTCCGCCCGCTGCCAGCCGGAGCCCCAGATCCGGAGGGGATAGTCGGCCAGCGCGCGCACGAAGCGCTCGCGGTAGGGATAGCGGCTGCCGACGAGCGAGACGGGCGCGCCGTACCGCGCGCGCTCGTCGGCGGTGGGCGTAACCGGATGATGGTCGGCCGGGATGCAGTAGAGCGGCAGGTAATGGACGTTGGTAAGGCCGACCTGCCGCAGGCTGCCCAGCGCGTAACGATCCTTGGTGAAGAACAGGTCGTAGGGCTCGATGCACTCGAAGGGGATCATCCAGAGCGGGTTGTCGAAGAAGACGTTGATGAAGAGCGCATCGATCCGGGCCCTCACGCGTCGGATGGCGCCCGGCGCGATGGGCCCGCCCTTGACCACCAGGACGACGGATGGTCGCCAGCTCGTGCACGCCCGCTCCAGCCGACCCAGGATGAAGCGCTGGTAGAGCGCCTTGGTCCCGCGGTTCTTGTAGAGGGGGTTGTCGCGGCGGTAGGCGAAGGTGCGGACCTCGTGGCCGAGGGCGCGCAGCTCGTCGGCGAAGTCCATTCCCGCGAGCCCCGGCCGCTCGAATGGAAGGACGATCAGCCAGCGCATCGCCAGTAGCGTAGCACGGGCTGCCGCGACCATGGCCCGCGCCGTCCAGGCGGCGCGGGGTACGTCGCCACGTGAGCGCGCGGGGGACCGGGCTAGGCGACGGCGGAGGTCGCCATCGCCTGCCGGAAGCGCGTGGCGAACAGCGGGTCGGAGAGCGCGGCGGTAGCCACCAGCACCGCGTCGGCGCCTTCCTGGAGCAAGTGTCGCGCGCGCTCGGCCGTGGTCACGCCGCCGACGGCCAGCACCGCCCGGTTCCAGACGCCCGCCTTGCGCCACGCCAGCATCTCCTCGACCTGGCGCGAGCACACCGGGTAGGTGGCGGCACCGACCACGTAGGCCCACTCGCGCCCGCTGCCCTCGAAGGCGACGTTGCCGTCCTCGTCGAGGACACGGCGCGGGACACCGTGGACGAGCACGAAGCCGTGCGTCCAGGGCGCCAGCTTCGTCGCCGTCTCGTGCAGCGCCCGCGGGCTGCGGAAGAGGCCGAGCTTGGCCAGCACGGGGACCGACACGCCGGTCCGGATGCGATAAAGGATCTGCGCCGCCAGCGGCAGATGCTCGTACACCATCTGCCCGGGCTCGCCGAAGACGTTGGGGACGGCGAGGTGGACCTCGATGGCGTCGGCGCCGGCCTCCGCCGCCCAGACCGCGCAGCGCGCGTAGTCGTCGATGAGCGCCTCCATGCCCGCCTCCTGGTCGGGCGTGCCCACCACGCTGACGACCAGGATCTGGCCGGGCCCCAGGCGCTCCTTGGCGCGGCGGACGTCCTTGCGCCACACCTCCGGCTCCATCGACGGCAGGCCCAGGGAGAACGCGATGGTGGCGCCGTCGACCGGCGACCGCCGCGCGGCGATCGCCACCTGGTCACGGGTTTCCACGTAGCGGATGTTGGGCAGGCTGTGCGCCGGCTGCATCCGGGAACGGACGGTGGCGTAGGTGAGCACGTCGAACCCCAGGCGGGCGTACCCCTCGACCCACTTCGAGTTGAGCAGGGGCCCGGCGGCCACGCCGAGCGGAGAGTTCAGGGAGTAATCGAAGAGGTGGCCGCCCCGCCCGGGAGGGAGCCGGCGGACACGCGGGAGGGCGGGGGCGTGAGCGTAGTTCCAAGCATAGGAGCGGTCGAGCCGGTAGACAGCCTGCGAAATGGGGCTCCACTCCTTTCCCCCGGGAATCCCCCGGTGAAACCCCAGTATATCAGATAGTTAGGCTACATGCCCGGGTTTGGTTAGACCTTTCACCGAAAGGCGGGCACGACCTCGCGGGCGATGAGCTCGAGCTCGCGCATGATGTGGGCGTGGGCCATGCCGGGGAAGAACGTGCGGCAGATCAGGTGGGTCGCGCCGTACTGCTCCACGAAGCGACGGATCTGGCGCACGCACTGCTCGGGGCCGCCGATGATGAACCGATCCTCCATCAGCTTCTCGAGGTTCGTCGCGATGCTGGCGTCGATGAACGGGTGGCGCCAGCCCCCCGCGTACTCCTTGCGGTAGGCGACCATGATGTGCTCCTCGGCCAGCTCGCGGGCCCTCCGGTCGGTGTCGGCGATGATGAGGTCGCGGGTCAGCGGCCACTCGGCGATCGGCTCCGTCCGGCCGGCCGCCTTGCGGTTCTCGAGAAACTGCCGCTTGCCCTCGAGCAGGCGCCTGAGGTCGGCGGTCGGTCCGGGGATCCAGTTGTCGCCCAGCGTCGCCGCCCGTTTCAGCGTGAGCTCCCCCCACCCGCCGATCCAGACGGGCGGGTGCGGCTTCGTGACCGGCCTGGGCTCGAGCCGCCCCTCCAGCGCGTAGTAGCGGCCCTCGAAGCTCACGCGCTCCCGGGTCCAGAGGCCCTTCATGATCGCGAGCTGCTCCTCGAACCGGGCCCCGCGTCTCTCGAGGTCGACACCGTACAGGGCGAACTCGTCAGGCTTGTAGCCGATGGCGATCCCGAGCGTGATGCGCCCCTGGGACATGACATCGAGGAGGGCGATGTCCTCGGCCAGGCGCACGGGATGGTAGAAGGCGGCGACGAGGATGTCGGTGCCCAGCATGACCGTCGACGTGCGAGTGGCGAATCCCGCCAGCACGGTCAGCGGCGACGGCCAGTAGTGATCGGTGACGGAGTGATGCTCCTCCATCCACACGGAGTCGAAGCCGAGCGCTTCGGCCCTGGCGACCTCCTCGAGCGCCTCCTGGTAGTAGTGACCGCCCTCGATGGGGATGAAGCCGATCTTCAGTCGGGCCATGGGCCCCTCATGCTACCGCATTCCGCGCGTGTCCGGCGTCCTTGACACCGTGCGGAGGCCTGATTACGGTGGTGGCCCGAGCCCGCGAAGGAGGCGCATCCATGCCCGTCATGAAAGGGTTTCACGCGCTCCGGAACCTGCCCGAGCAGAAGGTCACCGACAAGATCAGCCGGCGCGTCCTTGCTGGCGACAAGGAGATGGTCGTCTGGTGGTCGATGAGAGCGGGCGCCCACGCCGCCGCCCACCAGCATCCGCACGAGCAGGTTTTCTGGATGCTCTCGGGCCGGATGGAGTTCCGCCTCGGCAACGAGAAGCGCATGTGCGTCGCCGGCGACGTGGGCCTCATCCCCGGGGGGGTCGAGCACGAGGCCTGGTTCCCGGAGGACACCGAGGTCGTCGACATCTTCTCGCCGCCCCGGGAGGACTTCCTGACGAGCGAGGTGCCGGCCTACATGCGCAAGGGATAGTCACGGAAGGAGGGTCTGACCGTGCAACCTGAATGGCTGAAGCGATACTTCACCCTGCCCGAGGATGGGTGC
The DNA here is from genome assembly GCA_036001065.1 of Candidatus Methylomirabilota bacterium. NCBI lineage: Bacteria > Methylomirabilota (SeqCode) > Candidatus Methylomirabilota bacterium. Next base: position 24,620 of record DASYUQ010000001.1, on the reverse strand, counting down.
TTCGAGACGGCGGAAGGCGCGGTCTCGCGGCGAGATTTCGTGAAGACCGGGTTCGCGGCTGGCGTCGCGGGGGGGATAGCCGCGGGGCCCGTCGTGGGCGCGGTGGGCCAAGCCGAGGCGCAGGCGGTCAACCCGATGGGGCGTGACTGGTGGCCCTCGCCCTGGGGTCCGCAAGACGAGGCGGGTGCCTCCAACCGGATCACGCCGGCGAAGGTGCTCGAGGCCGCCCGCCTGATCAAGCGTGGCACGGTCTATCGTCTGGGGATGATCCTGGAGGCCGGCATCCCGCTCTTCGGGGCCCGGCACGTGTCCATCACGATCCCCGGCGGGCCGACGGGCGGACCGTTCGGCAAGCATCAGCTCCACTACAACGACGAGATGTTCAGCGGCGAGATCGGGCAGGTCGGCTCCCAGTTCGATGGTCTCGGTCACATCGCCATCAAGGTCGGTAACGACATCCGCTACTACAACGGCTTCACCCAGGCCCAGGTGGGCGGGCCCTACGGGCTGCAGAAGCTCGGCATCCACAACGTCAAGCCCTTCTTCACCCGCGGCATCCTGCTCGACGTGCTCTCCTACAAGGGGGGCGATCGCCTGCCGATCGGATACGTCATCACGATGGACGACGTCATGCAGACCCTGCGGCGCCAGGGCGTCCGCGAGCCGGGCGAAGGTGATGTCGTCCTCTTTCGGACCGGCCACATCAAGCTCTGGAAGAAGGACAACGTGGAGTTCAACAAGGGCGAGCCCGGTCCGGGCGCGACCGTGGCGAAGTGGCTCGTCGAGAAGAAGATCGCCTGTGTGGGCGGGGACAACTGGGCGACCGAGGCGGTGCCCGGGGAGGATCAAGATCGTCCCTTCGAGTGCCACGCGATCTGGATGACGACGAACGGCATCTACAACATCGAGAACCAGTACCTCGAAGACCTCGCGCAGGACAAGGTCTACGAATTCGCCTGGTCCTTCACCCCCCTGCCGCTCAAGGGGGCGACCGGATCGCCGGGTAATTCGGTCGCCATCGCCTGACGTCGCTCACCGCGACGTCGCCGGACGCCCGGGAGTCGCTCCCGGGCGCCGGGTTGGCGGTGGCGAGCGTTTTCACGCCGGCGCGGGACGGTTCGGGTAATATCGCAGGGGATGCCGGAGGCGTTCACGCCGGGGGAGCGGGCCGCGCTCGCGCCGTACTTCACCAATCTCGATGGGCCCGTCTTCGCCCTGACCAATCTGCCCGAGGTCGTCAAGGGCGCGCTCTTCGCGCGGTACTCGCGGTCGCCGAAGTCGCTCCGCCGGCTGTTCCTCGACGAGTTCCTCACCGCGGGCCTGGCGCCGCCGGCGGCCGGTCGGCCCAGCGCCGGCGAGGTCGGTACCGCGCGCGCCGAGCAGCTCTACGAGCGGGTCTTCGTCGAGTACGGCGACGACTCGGTGGCCCAGCTCGGCGGCGTGCACCTGGCCTGTGAGGGCGCGTCGAACATCCTGACCAAGGTGCTGGAGTGGGGCCGCCTCATGGCCTATCTCGAGCAATCCACGCGCTACGTCCCCTACGACGACCGCCCCGGCGGCCGCTACCGGTACCACGTGCCCGCCGAGCTCCCGGGCGCGCTGCGCGAGCGCTATGTAGCGACGCTCGACCGCGCCTTTGAGACCTACTGCGCCTGGCTGCCGCGCCTGCGCGACTTCTACGCGGCGCGGTTTCCGCGGGCCGAGGGCGATTCCGAGCAGGTGCATCGCCTGAGCATCCGGGCCAAGGCGCTGGACACCCTGCGCGGGCTCCTGCCGGCGGCGACGATCTCCAATGTCGGGATCTACGGCACCGGACAGGCCTACGAGCAGCTCCTGCTCCGCATGCGCACGCACCCGCTGGCCGAAGTGCGGGCGTACGCCGACCTCATGCTGACGGAGCTGCGCAAGGTCATCCCGGCGTTCCTGCGGCGCGTGGACAACCCGGAGCGGGGCGGCGTCTGGTCCGCCTATCTGGCGGAGACGCGCCAGGCCGTCCGGGAGGTGGCGGAGCGCCTCCTGGAGGGCATGCAGACGGAACCCCGCGACGAGGTGACGCTGAGCGACTTCGATCCCGAGGGCGAGGTGAAGGTGGTCGCCGCCGCGCTCTACGCCGCGGCGGCGCTGCCCGACGATCAGCTCCTCGCCGCCGCCCGGAAGATGACGCACGAGGAACGTCTGGCCGTGCTGACCGCGTACGTCGGCAAGCGCCGTAACCGCCGCCACCGGCCGGGCCGCGCCTTCGAGCGGACGTCCTACCGCTTCGACATCCTGGGCGATTACGGCGCCTTCCGCGATCTGCAGCGCCATCGCCTGCTCTCGCTCGAGTGGCAGCGCCTCACGCCGCGCCACGGCTACCTGATACCGGCCGCCGTCGAGGAGGCGGGCGGGCGCGGGGACTGGGCGCGCGTCATGGACGAGGCCGCCACGCTGCACGACGCCCTCGCCGCCGCCGGCCTGCCCGACGTCGCCTCCTACGCCGTGTCCATGGCCTACCGCGTCCGCTTCTACATGGAGATGAACGCCCGCGAGGCGATGCACGTGATTGAGCTGCGCAGCGCCCCCCAGGGGCATCCGTCGTACCGCCGCATCTGTCAGGCGATGCACCGGTTGATCGCGGAGCGCGCGGGCCACCGCGCCATCGCCGCGGCCATGACCTTCGCGGACCACTCCGCGGTGGCGCTCGAGCGCCTGGAGGCGGAGCGCGCGGCCGAGCGCCGCCGCGCGCAGCAGTGAGCGACGTGGCTGGCGAAGTACGGCGTCGAGCTGAAGGAGGCCTCGCTGGCCAACATCCGCCCCGATCCGGCCTACGAAAAGGCGATCGAGGCCAAGCAGATCGAGGAGCAGAAGGCGGAGCAGCAGCGGTACGAGCTGATCCAGGCCCAGCGCCAGGCGGAGATCATGGCGGCCAAGGGCAAGGGCGATGCCGCCCGCGAGGAGGCGCGCGGGGTGGCCGAGGCGCTGCGCCTCAAGGGCGAGCCGAGGCCGCCTACAACGCCAAGGTCGCTTCCTCGCTGACGCCGGCGCTGATCCAGCAGTAGTACCTGGCGCGCGGAGACGGCCGGCTGCCCCAGTACACGATGGGCGGCAGCGCCGTGCCCTCATCCAGATCCCCACGGCGCCCGGCGACGGGCCCCGCCGCTGATGGCGTGAACGGCGGGATCGCCTACGTGGAAGTTCTCGATCGCGGTGACGTCCGCACCACGCTCGCCGGCTTGTTCGCCTGACTGTAAGCCCGTTTCCGAAAACGAGCCTTGCCCAACGCGGCGCCGATCGCACATAATTGGTCGGCCAATCAAGAAACAGCCCATACCCGAAGGAGACGGTTTCCCTGAGCCCGAAAGTCGGCGTCGCTCCGCTGCGGCGCGAGCAGATCGTGCGCGCGACCATCCGGTGCCTGGCCCGCGAAGGGTATTCGGGCCTCACCATGAAGAAGGTGAGCCGCGAGGCGCGGGTGAGCCAGGGGATCCTGCACTACTACTTCGCCGACAAGCGGGCGATCCTGGTGGCCGCGCTGCAGACGGTGATGGCCGACCTCGACCGGCGGGTGGCGGCGGCCCAGGCCCGAAGCGGCGCGGACCCCCGGGGGCGGTTGCGCGCGCTCATCCGCGCGAGCCTGGAGGCGGCCGTGGAGGCGCGCGAGGTCTGGATCGTCTTCGTCGAGTTCTGGGGCGAGATGATGCACGACAGGCGGCTGCGCGCCATCAACGCGGAGCTCTACATCCGGCTGCGGAGGCTCCTCGCCGCGCTGGTCGCCCAGGGGATCCGGACGAGACGGTACCGGCGCGTCGGCGCGGCCCAGGCCGCCGCGGTCGTCCTGGGCCTGCTCGACGGCGTCGCGCTCCAGCTCACGTTCGATCCCAAGGCGTTCAGCGTCGGCGCGGCGGCACGGTTCTGCGAGGAGGCCCTCGAGCGGTATCTCGCTCGTTGACGGGTCCGACGAAGAAGGAGGGGTCCATGGATCACGAGGCCGAGGCTCGGCAGAAGGCGCGCGAGTACCTGCGAGCACGGGGGACGCTGGTGGCGCCGTCGGCCATCCAGGAGCGCGTCGCCGCGGCCTTCGCGGCGCTGGAGAGCTTCCTGGATTCGGTCCCGCCCGAGATGGTCGCGCGCCGCCCGATCGCCGGCGAGTGGACGATCCAGGAGGTCGTCGACCATCTCGTGGAGACGCACCGGCCTGGGCTGGACGAGCTGCGTTGCTTGCTGGCTGGCCAGCGCCCGCCGGGGGAGCCGATCCCGGCCAGCCTCCAGTCCAAGGCGCCCCTGCTGCGCCCGTGGCCGTGGCTGCGCAGCGAGCTGAAACGCGTCCATGGCGACATCGTCGACACGCTCGCCCGCGTCCGCGAGGACTTCCAGACCGAGGCTCGGGCGCCGCTGGTCATGGTCGTCAACGTGCCGCGCGACGGGGGGGAATTGGTCCCGCTCCACTGGGTGGAGGAGCTGGACTGGAAGGCGTACGCCATCGTCTGGCGCCTGCACGCGCTCGATCATCTCAACCAGGCCAAGAAGGTCCGGGCGGCCCTGTGACGCTCGCCGCGACCGAGGGTGAGCTGCGGGAGTTGATGGCGCAGGCGGTCTTTGCCCGCGACTACGACTTCAGGCTTCACGCCTTTGGGGACGGCGAGTGCACCGTGCAGGTCCCGTTCCGGGCCGGTCTCGAGCGGCCCGGGGGACTCGTCGGCGGGCCGGCCTTCATGGCGGCGGCGGACATCGCCATGTGGCTCGCGATCGCGACGAGGCTGGGGCCGGACGACCGGTCGGTCACCGCCGAGCTGAAGACGACGTTTCTCAGCCCCGCCCGGCGCGAGGACTTCCTCTGCACGGCCAGGATCCTCAAGCTGGGACGGCGCATGATCTATGGCGTCGCGGAGTGCGTGGCTAGCCAGGGGCGACTGCTGACGCACCACACGGTGACGTACCTCCGACCGGACGCCTAGTACCCGCCCATCAGGGGTCGCGCCCGGGGCGGCTCCGGGCGCGACGCGGACTGGCCGCGACCGATCACGCCGCAGGCGATCCGCGCGCCGCTGTTGCCGGTGGGGTCCGTCTTGAAGTCGTCCGGCGCCGCGTGGACGACCAGGGCGCTGCCGTCGGCGTCGAGGAGCCAGGTGTCGCCGCCACTCAGCGTGACGCGGTTCGTCGTGGTCTCCAGGCGACCGGTGCCGTCGGCGGCGATGGTGATGTTCGGTAGATCGCCGGCGTGCGGCCCCTGGGGATTCTGCAGCCCGTGCTGCCGCTTGCCGGGATTGAAGTGCCCGCCCGCCGAGGTGAACGCCGGCGGGTCGCACTGGCCGACCTCGTGGATGTGCACACCCTTCTCGCCCGCCGGCAGGCCGCGCGTCTCCAGCACGATGCGCACGCCGCCGCTGACCTCGGTGAAGGTGGCGGTGCCGACCACGTCGCCGGTGGCATTCTTGAGCTGCGCGGTCGCGGTCGCAACTGTGGGCTGCATCATGCCCGCGCAGCCGGCGGCGAGGAGCGAGAGGACGGCCAGCAGGCTCAGCGCTGTCATGACATGCCTCCTCCGCGTGAGAAGTCTTCCTGGGCCTGGTGGAGGACGGGGGGCGAGGCCAGCAGATCGAGGGCCGTCATCGCCAGCGCCTTGGCCCCGGCCAGCATCCCGGCGCGGGCCAGCGGCGAGCGCGCCCACTCGGCGAACTCGCGCGAGTGGCCTGGCACACCGTCCGGCGAGATCCGGACGTAGGGATGGATCGTGGGGATGACCTGGCTGACGTTGCCGCAGTCGGTCGAGCCGTAGCCGGCCTGGCCGTCCTCGGGATCCTCCGGGCAGTCGATCAGCTCGAGGTTCCTGGCGAACAGACGCGCCATCGTGACGTTCGGCTTGAGCGGCTCGTGAACGGTGGGCTCCGGGGTCACCTTCACCTGGCAGCCCGTCGCCGCCGCGGCGCCCTCGCAGCAGGCCTGGAAGCGGCGGAGCAACTCGTAGCAGTACGCCTTGTCCAGCGAGCGCAGGTAAAACTCCGCGCTCGCGTATTCGGGAATGATGTTGGGCTGGGCCCCGCCCTGGCTGATGATGCCGTGCACGCGCGCGTCGGGACGGAGCTGCTGGCGCATCGCGTCCATGGCCACGAAGAGCTGGATGACCGCGTTCAGCGCGTTCACGCCGCGCCACGGCCAGGACGAGGCATGGGCCGCCTTGCCGAAGAATTCGGCCTCGACCTTGATGATGCCCAGGCTTGGACGCCAGACCCGGGTGCCGCAGCGGCCGTGGATCATCATCGCGGCGTCCACGCCTCGGAACACGCCCGCCTCCAGCAGCTTCACCTTTCCCGCGCCGCCTTCCTCCGCCGGCGTGCCGATCACCTGGATCTGACCGGGGAACGGCAGCGTCCCCAGCGCGCGCGCCAGCGCCGCGCCGGCCCCGGCGCCGGCGGTGGCGATGACGTTGTGGCCGCAGGCATGCCCGATGCCGGGCAACGCGTCGTACTCGCACAGGATGGCGATGGTGGGCCCCGCCCCGGTCCCGGGGAGGGTCGCCCGGAAGGCGGTCGGCAGGCCGCCGACGCCGCGCTCGACGCGCACGCCCTGCTTTTCGAGGAACTCGGTGAGCCAGGCGTGGGCCTTCTCCTCCTTGAACGCGAGCTCGGGATGGTCGTGGATCTGGTGCGATAGGGCTTCCAGCTGGTCGGCGAGGCGATCAACCGCCTCGGCGATCTTGGGCTTGATGGAGTCGGCGGACGTTTGGGTTGACACAGGAGCGCTCATTTCGGCGCCGCGAACTCCTGGTGGGCTCGGGCCAGCAGGCCGGGCTCGGCCAGGAGATCGAGCGCCGTCATCGCCATGACCTTGGCGGCGGCCAGCAGGCCCTGACGGGCCAGCGGGCTGACGGCGGCGGCTTCGAAGGCGCGAGAGTGGATGGGCGTGCCGTCCGGCGCGATCTTGACGAGCGGCTGGATGGTGGGGACGACTTGGCTGACGTTGCCGACGTCGGACGAGCCCAGCCGGTCCTTCACCGCGGGAGCTTCCAGGAGCCCGAGCCGCGCCATGTTCGCCCGGAAGGCGTCCAGCAGCGTCTGGTTGCGCTTCATGGGCTCGTAGGTGTTGTCCTGCTCGACGACCTTGAGCGTGCAGCCGGTGGCCTTGGCGGCGCCCTCGGCGCCGGCGACCACCCGCCGGTGGAGCGCCCACATCTCGTCGAGCTTCGGCGCGCGCACGTAGAAGGTCGCGGCCGCGAACTCCGGGATGATGTTCGGCGCGGCGCCGCCGTGCGTGATGATGCCGTGGATGCGGTACTCGGGCCTCACCTGCTGGCGGAGCATGCTGACGTTGTTGAAGGTCTGGATGACGGCGTCGAGCGCGTTGACGCCCTCCCAGGGGTCCGCCGAGGCGTGGGCGGCCCGGCCGGTGAACTCGAAGCCCACCCGCACGATGCCGAGTAGATCCTGGTGGGAGATCCACTTGTCCCAGCCGTGGATCATCATCGCGGCGTCCACGCCCTTGAAGACCCCGCCGTGGACGAGCCGGACCTTGCCGCCGCCGCCTTCCTCCGCGGGCGTGCCGACCACCTGGATGCGGCCCTGCGGGAGCTGCTGCTTCAGGGCCGCCAGCGCGGCGCCGGCGCCCGCCCCGGCGGCGGCGATCACGTTGTGACCGCAGGCGTGGCCGATGCCGGGAAGGGCGTCGTACTCGCACAGGATGGCGATCGTGGGTCCCTCGCCCGTCTCGATCGTCGCCCGGAACGCCGTTTCGACCCCGGCCACGCCGCGCTCCACCTTGAAGCCCTGGGCGGCCAGGAACTCGGCCAGCCAGCCGGACGCCTTCACCTCCTGGTAGCCCAGCTCAGGATTGTCGTGGATCTTGCGGGACAGGCGCTCGAGGTCGTCGGCCAGGCGGTCCACGGCCTTGGCGATGTCGTCCTTGACGGCGCTCATCAGGGTTCTCCTGGGGTGATGATCGGCGGGCTCACTATATCACTGCGCGTAATTCCAGCTCATGACCTGGCTGGGTCGCACGCGCACGATGACGGACTCCCCGGGCTCGAGCGCCGCCACCTTCTCGTACTGCCGGTACTTCCGGTAGAGCAGCCGCACGGCGCGCGCGAAGGCCGGGCCGCGCGTGAGGATCTCGCCCCGCCCCGCCACGGCCACGCCGCGCAGACGCCCCCAGTTGTCGCTGTAGCGGTCGGCGACCAGGCTCACGCGCTTCGTCTTCACGATGTTCCGCACCTTCCGGCCGTCCTTGTCGCTGCCGAAGTAGATGGCCCCACGCTCGACCGCGTGGCAAACGGGCACGACCCACGGCGTGCCGTCGCGGCCCACGGTGGCAACACGGATGACCCGTTCCCGCTGGAGGAACGCGGTTTCCCTGGGCGTCAGTCGTCGACGTTTCATGTGCTTGACCTCCACTCGAGTCACGTCCGGTGGGCCTGCGCCACCAGGTGCCGGTCACGTATGGTACGATGCGCGCGTCTCGTGATCGACGGTGGTCGTGCGAGCCGCAGGGCGGCCAGGGGCTGGGGCCCCGGCGTCCGAGGCGAGCCTAAGCAAGGTCGTGCGAGCCGCAGGGCGGCCAGGGGCTGGGGCCCCGGCGTCCGAGGCGAGCCTAAGTAAGGTCGTGCGAGCCGCAGGGCGGCCAGGGGCTGGGGCCCCGGCGTCCGAGGCGAGCCTATAGAAAAATAGGTGCGAGAGTGAGCACGCGCGTCGAGCTGGCCGTCGCGATTCCCCAGACGTTTCCCGAAGGGCAGATCGATCAGCCGCGCCTCCGGGAATTCCTCGGCCGCGCCGAGGCCCTCGGCTTCGGGAGCGCCTGGGTCGTCGAGCAGATCCTCGGAGGAATTCCGAGCCTGGAGCCCGTGGAGCTCCTCGCCTACGCGGCGGCGGTCACCGAGCGCCTGCGCCTGGGCGCGGCGGTTCTGCTCACGGCGCTCCGCAGTCCCGTGCACTTGGCCAAGAGCCTGGCCACGCTCGACCACCTGAGCGGCGGCCGCCTGATCGTCGGCGTCGGGCTGGGCGGCAACGCCAAGATCTATCCCGCCTTCGGCATCACCGCCGAACGCCGGGCCGCGCGCTTCGCCGAGTCCATCCGCGTGATGAAGCTGCTCTGGACCGCGCCGCGCGTCACGTTCACGGGCGCCTTCTGGAAGCTCGAGAACGCGGCGATGGAGCCGAAGCCGCTGCAGAAGCCGCACCCACCCGTCTGGTTCGGGGCCCACCATCCCAACGCGCTCAAACGCGCCGCCGAGCTGGGCGACGGCTTCATCGGCGCCGGCTCGATCTCTACGGCGCAGTTCACCGAAGAGGTGAAAACGCTCCGCCAACTGCTCGCCCAGGCCGGACGCGATCCGGCGCGCTTTCCGATCGGCAAGCGCGTCTACATCGCGGTCGATCGCGACCGCGGGCGGGCCGGTCGTCGGCTCGCCGAGTGGTTCGGCGCTTTCTACGGCCGGCCCGCGCTGGCCGAGCAAGCGGCCGTCTGGGGCGACGGGCCGGAGTGCCTCGACGGGCTCGCGCGGGTGATGGCCGGTGGAGCCCGCCTGATCCTCCTCAATCCGGTCTTCGACGAGCTCGACCACCTCGAGCGATTCGCTTCTGAGCTCGCTCCGAAGCTGTAGCCGGCGGGCGCTCGAGGCCACGGCCGAGCAAGAGTTACATTCGAATCGCGCGTCCCGGTCGGTAGGCTGTTTGCATCGTCAGGCGATCTTGGGCATGGAGAAGGATTCCCTGGCGGACATCGGGCTCGACGAGCTGCTGGCCATGCTCTCGCACGAGTTGCGGACTGCCCCTGACCGCGATCCTCAGCTGGTCGCGCGTGCTTCGAGCGCGCGCGTTCAACGAGGACACGTGCCGGCGTGCGCTCGAGGCGATCGAGCGCAACGCGCTGGCGCAGGTGCAAGTCATCGACGACCTCCGGGAGGTTTCGGAGGTCATGACCGGCAAGGTCCGCCTGAATCTCCGTCCGCTGGATCTCGTCATGCTGATCCGGGACGCGATCACGGTGGCCCGGCTGGCGGTCGATGCCCGGGCGATTCGGGTGGAGGCGACGCTCGATCCTGCTGCCGCCGCCTTCGTCGGTGATCTGGATCGGTTGCAGCGGGCGGTCGCCAACGTGCTAGCCACCGCCGCCATGGCCGCGCCCGTCGGCGGGTGCATCGAGGTTCGCCTCGAGCAGGCGCACGGGCACCCGCAGATCACGGTGCGGACCGTGGGAGAAGCTCCGGGCGGTGAGGGCTCGGTCTGGCCATCGCGCGCCGCATCGTGGAGAAGCACGGCGGCAACGTCGGCGCCGAGTTTGCCGGCGGCCGCGCGGCGTTCGTCGTGACGCTGCCGGCGGGTCTGGCCAGCGAGGCGGCCTGACGAGGGCGCCGGCGTCAGCGGGATTCGGCCGCTGGCTCTCGGGACTTCTCGTCGGAGGCGGACGCCTGCGCTGCCTGCGCCTCTTTCACGCGCTCAGCGCTGATGTCGTCACGTCCGCTCAGCTCTCTCAGCGTCAGGTCGTACCAGATGTCCGTCATTTCCAACTCCCCCCTCGGCACCGAGACAGAGCAGGCGGCATGCCAGGGGTGGGATCAAGGAAATCAGCGGCTTGTAGCGGTGCCGAGGGCTCGGAAGGCGGGCACTATGCCCGATGTCGGGCACTCCGCCGAACGCTAGCGGCCGTCGTCCCGGTAGCGCTCGGCCAGCGCGAGCTGAGCGGTCACGCCGATCAGGTCGTTGAACTCGCGGAAGGCGATGTAGCGGTCAGCGAGCGACCGCGCGTCGTCCCCGGCCCTGAGGTCCCGCAGGAAGTCCGCCACCGCCTTGGCCGCGACGAAGAGCGTGTCCACGGGCAGCAGAAGAATCGCGTAGCGCAGCTCGCGGAGCCGCGCGAAGGGAAGCAGCGGTGACCGGCCGCCGGGAGCGTAGTTGTAGAGCAGCGGCGTGTCGAACTCGCGCGCGATCCGCTCCACCTGCGCCTCGGCGCGAGGCGCCTCGATGAAGAGGACGTCGGCCCCGGCCTTCGCCGCCGCCTCGCCCCGCCGGAGGGCCTCGTCGAAGTCGACGGCGGAGATGGCGTCCGTGCGCGCGATGATCAGGAGGTCGGGGTCGCTGCGCGCCTCGACCGCGGCGCGGATCTTGCCGGCGAACTCGCCGCGCGGGATCACCTGATGGCCCGCGAGGTGGCCGCAGCGCTTGGGCGCCGCCTGGTCCTCGATGTGGAGCGCCGCCACGCCGGCGGCCTCGTAGGCCTGGACGGTGCGGCGAACGTTGAGGGCGTTGCCGTACCCGGTGTCGGCGTCGGCGATCAGCGGGATCTGGACCGCGGCGGCGAGGTTGCGCGCGTGGTCGGCCATCTCGGCGAGCCCGGTGAAGCCGAGATCGGGCAGGCCGAGCCGGGAGGCCGAGGCGCCGTAACCCGTCATGTACACGGCGGGGAAGCCGCCGTGCTCGATCAGTCTCGCCGACACGCCGTCGTAGGCGCCGGGCACGACGAGACCGGCCTTTTGCTCGACCAGGGTGCGGAGGGTGCGACGGCGGCTCATGCAGACTCCTCCCGGCTCGCGGATGCTGCATTCTACGTTACAATGACTCGAAGTTCAGCGGCCGACTTCTCTCCGACAGGAGCGTCCATGTTCGAATCGGTCGACGACGTCCAGCAGCGGTTCCGCGCCGCGAACTACATCGCGAGCCGGCGGATCTCCACCGTCGTGTTCCTGGCCGCCCGGATGGGCCGCCCCGTGCTCATCGAGGGACCGGCCGGGGTGGGCAAGACCGAGCTGGCCAAGACGCTGGCCGACGTGGCCGCGCGCCCGCTGATCCGCCTGCAGTGCTACGAGGGGCTGGACGAGGGCAAGGCGCTGTATGAATGGAAATATGCGAAGCAGTTGCTCTACTCGCAACTACTGCGAGAGCGGATTGGTGAGCTGATCACCGACGCGATGTCATTGCCCGACGCCGTCACCAAGATCGCCGGGCAGGAGGACGCCTTCTTCTCCTTCCGGTTCCTCTCGCCGCGCCCGCTGCTCCAGGCGATCCTGGCGGACACGCCGGTCGTCCTCCTCGTCGACGAGATCGACAAGGCCGAGCCGGAGTTCGAGGCGTTCCTCCTGGAGGTGCTCTCCGACTTCCAGGTCTCGGTGCCGGAGCTGGGGACGATCCGCGCCCGGCACATCCCGTTCGTGGCGCTCACGTCCAACAACGCGCGGGAGCTCAGCGACGGCCTCAAGCGGCGCTGCCTGCACCTGTTCATCGACTTCCCGACGCCGGCCGAGGAGCTCGAGATCATCCGCCTCAAGGTGCCGCAGATCCCCGAGCGGCTGGCCAAGGCGGTGGTGGCGGCAGTCCAGAGGATCCGGGCGATGGACCTGCGCAAGTCGCCGTCGGTCTCGGAGTCCCTGGACTGGGCGCGCTCGCTGGTGATCCTCAACGCCCAGACGCTCGATCCCGCGCTGGTGGAGTCCACGCTGACGATGCTGGTGAAGTACGAGAAGGACCTCGAGCGTGTCCGGGGGGCGCTCGACAAAGTCCTCGCCGACTGAGCGTGGACCAGCGGATCCTCGAGTTCATCGGCGACCTCCGCCGGGCCGAGATCCGCATCTCGCCGTCAGAGGCGCTAGACGCGCTGGCCGCCGCCGCCGAAGTCGGGCTCCGGGACCGCGAGACGTTCAAGACCGCCCTGGCCACCACGCTCGTCAAGGAAGGGCGTGACCGCGCGACCTTCGACCGGCTCTTCGACCTGTACTTCCTCGATCTCCAGGCGTTGGGGGAAGGTCTCAAGAAGGCGGTCGGGCCCGAGGATCCCCATCTTCAAGATTTCCTCGACCAGCTCGTCGCCGACGAGGGCCTGGATCTCGACGAGCTCACGGAGCTGCTGCTGCGCGGGCAAGGGGCGGAGATGGAGATGACCATCCGCTCCGGCGGACGCAACGTCGGGCTGGAGCGCCTCATGTACTTCCTGCAGGTCGGCTACTTCTCGCTCCGCCTCGCCGACCGCCTCGACGTCGCCGCCATCGAGCGCGATCTCGAGCAGATCCTCCGGCTGCTGGAGGCTCGCGGGCTGGACCCCGGGCAGCTGGCGCGCATCCGCAACTATCTGGAGCTCCGGCTGGAGGCGTTTCGCCGCCTGATCCGCCAGCACGTCGAGCGGGAGCTGGAGCGACGGGCTTGGCGCCAGGGCGAGAGGCTCCAGCGCGAGACGCTCGCCGACAAGCCCCTCTTCGCGCTGACCGCGGACGAGGTCGCGCAGATGAAGACGGTGGTGGCGCGCCTGGCCCGCAAGATCAAGGACGCGCTGGTGCTGCGGCAGCGCCAGGAGCAGCGAGGCCGCCTCGACACCCGGCGCACGATCCGCAAGAGCCTGCAGTACGACGGGGTCCCCATGGAGGTCTTCCTCCGCCGGCGCCACCGCGACAAGCCCAAGCTGGTGACCGTCTGTGACGTGTCCGACTCCGTCCGCAACGCTTCCCGCTTCATGCTCCAGCTCGTCTGGAGCCTCCAGGAGTGCTTCAGCCGCGTGCGCTCGTTCGTGTTCGTCTCGGAGGTGGCCGAGGTGACCGAGGCCTTCAGCACCTACCCGGTGGAACGCGCCATCGAGTGGGCGCTCAAGGCCGCGCCCGTCGACTACCACTGCCGCTCGGACTTCGGGTACGCCTTCAGCCAGTTCGTGCGGACGGAGCTGGACACCCTGGACCGGCGGACGACGATCCTCGTCCTGGGCGACGCCCGGAACAACTACAACGACCCGCAGGCCTGGGCGCTCAGAATGATACGCGAGCGGGTGAAGGGTATCATCTGGTTGAACCCCGAGGGTCAGTGGGGCTGGGGCGTCGGCGACAGCGTGATGCCGCTGTACGCGCCGGCCTGCGACCTCGTCCGCGAGTGCCGGACGATCGGCCAGCTCGGCGAGGTCGTGGACAACCTCGTGCATCACTGGTGGCGCCGGGGACGCTAACGTGGGAGAGGGCGATTCACAGGCGCGCCCACAGGGCGCGACGGCCCCCTCCCAAACCTCCCCCAGGAAGGAGGGCGCCGGCAAGGCCGGCGCTCGAAAGAGGTGCCTTCATGAAGTGGTCGTGGCTGTCCCTGGCATTCGCGCTGGTCATGGCGCTCGTCGTTCCCCCGCCGCCGGTGCCGGCCCAGGCGCCGGATGCCTGCAAGATCGTCGAGGACTTCGCCCAGGCGAAGGTCGGCGAGTTCCCGGCGGACTGGGAGGCGCGGAAGGACGCGGGCAAGGCGGTCTACTCGGTGCAGGAGGATGGCGGGCTCCGCTTCCTGCGCGCCCACTCCAAGGGGCTCGGCATCCAGGCGGCCAAGCAGCACGAGTGGAACCTCGACGCCTATCCCGTCCTGGCCTGGTCGTGGCGACCGCAGGAGTTCCCGCGGGGGGCCGACGAGAAGGACGGCAAGAACGACAGCGCGCTGGCCGTATACATGCTGGTGCCCTACTCCCGCATCGTGGGGCCAAAGGCGGTCAAGTACGTCTGGAGCGAGAAGGTCCCGGTGGGCGTCCATCTGACCTCGAACAACGGGCTCACGCAGGTGCGCGTGCTCCGCAGCGGCTCCGACCGGAAGGGCCAGTGGGTGGAGGAGCGCGTCAACACGCGCGATGACTTTCTGAAGTTCTTCGAGGAGAAGGAGGTGCCCAAGCCCGCCGGCATCGCCGTGCTCACGGACTCCGACGACACCAAGTCGAGCGCGCGGGGCGACTACGCGAACTTCCGGGTCTGCCGCAGCTAGTGCCGTTCCAACTATTCGCGCCTAGGAAGGCACCGTGTACGTCGTTCGTGGACAGATTTAGTATCAACAAGTTGGAACGGCACTAGTCGAATCGGAGGGGACGGGCGTTACGGCCCCCCTCCGAATTCATGGTCGAAGGGAGGCCTCACGGCCCCCCTCCGAGCCTCCCCCAAAGGTGGCGCCGGCGGAGCCGGCGCTCGAAACGGGGTGGTCCACGGGGCCCGTCGGCGATTGAGCTGTGCTAGCCTCCTGGCATGCCGCCGGGAGGCCGACCAATCGTGGAGCCGGAAACCGAGGCCGACCCCATCGAGGCGCTCCACGCCCGGGGCGTCACCGACGGGCTGCCCGTGGTACCGCCGACGCCCGACCGGGTCCGGCGCGCGGTCGAGGGCTGCGGCCGCCACGGCCAGGACCTCGTGGCCCTCGTCCCGCCCAATTACGGCCGCGCCACCGTCGAGAAGATCGCGGTCAACGCCGTCATGGCCGGCTGCCGGCCGGAGTACCTGCCCGTCGTCATCGCAGCGGTGGAGGCGGTGTGCGACGAGGCCTTCGACCTCCACGGTGTTTCCGCCACGACGAACGCCCCTAGCCCGCTGGTGATCGTGAACGGGCCGGCGCGCACCGCGCTCGACGTCAACTGCGGTGCCGGAGTCTTCGGCTCGGGCCGGCGCGCCAACGCCACCATCGGCCGGGCGCTCAGACTGGTGTGCGTGAACGTCGGGGGCGCGCGACCCGGGGCCATCAGCATGTCGACCCTCGCGCATCCCGGGCGCTACACCTACTGCATCGGCGAATACGAAGAGGTGAGCCCGTGGCCGTCGCTGGCCGTCGAGCACGGGTTCGGACCCCAGGACAGCAC
The DNA here is from genome assembly GCA_036001065.1 of Candidatus Methylomirabilota bacterium. NCBI lineage: Bacteria > Methylomirabilota (SeqCode) > Candidatus Methylomirabilota bacterium. The sequence continues at coordinate 9,092 of DASYUQ010000001.1, read as the reverse complement.
GGTCGCCGTGCTGGCGGCGGACGCGCCGCTCGGCGTGTACGACCAGCGGAGCCGGCGGGCCGCCGACCTCCTGGCGACCATCGCGCCGAGCCTGGCCGTGGTGGCCAACCACAAGATGACGCACTGGGGCGACACGCTCCTGGTGCTGTCGCCCGAACACGCCCGGACCATCGCGGGCGACGGGTGGACGAAGGCGGACATCCGCGGCTACCTCTTCGAGCGGCTGCGGCGCCCGGTGCGCGACCTCGTCCCCGGCAAGGACGGCGGCGAGGGGCTGCCCGAGCACGTGCTGCGGAAGTTCGCGCGGCCCGAGGACGATGACACCCTCGTTCCCAAGTTCCGATCGCCGGAGAACCTCAAGATCGTCGTCGCCGGCGGCACCGCCGGGCGGTTCTCGGCGATCGTCCCCGGCTGGACGTTTTCCAAGGGTTCCAGCCTGGTCTTCAGGAAGATCCACATCCCGTGAAGGAGGACCCCATGTCCGCGAACCCGCCCGACGAGTATCTGGACCCGACCGACTCGGTGGCCGTTCCCCGGCAGACGGCGCGCCGGCCGGCGACGCTCGAGGGCACGGTGATCACCCTGCTCGACATCTCCAAGGCCAAGGGCGACCACCTGCTGGACCGCATCGAGGAGCTGCTGCGCGAGCGGGCGCGGCCCCAGGCGATCGTGCGCAAGAAGAAGCCGACGTTCGCGCGGCCGGCGCCCGACCCCCTGCGCCAGGAGATCGTGGGGCGCACCGACGTTCTCATCGAAGCGCTCGCCGACTGAGGGTCGTGCACCACGTGCAGTGTGCACGACGGCGTGTTCTTCGAGGATCATGGCATTCCCACCGCGACGGTCGTCTCCTCCGAGTTCGTCCACGCCGCCCGCGCCCAGGCCGAGGCGCTGGGCGCCCGCGACTACCGGACCGTCGTGGTCCCGCATCCGATCCAGCCGCTCACCCGCGAGGAGGTGCGGGCGCTGGCGGACAAGGCGTTCGATGAGATCGTGCGGAGGCTGACCACATGACGACCGCGGTGAAGACCTGGTACCTCTTCGACGTCAACCCCTCCACCCCGCCCGCGCTCGAGGTGGCGCCGGGCGAGGAGTTCACGCTCGAGGTCCGCGGCGCCTTCGCCGACGTGCCCGACATCCGGCTGGTCCCCACGCCGTTCACGCCCGCCTGTGACGGCCACCCGCTGGCGCCGATCGCCGGGCCCGTGCGCGTGCGCGGGGCCGAGCCGGGCGACGCCGTCGTCGTCGACCTGCTCGAGATCACGCCCCACGGCGACGGCAAGACGGCGATCGTCCGCGACTTCGGCGTGCTGCGGGCGGAGTTCGGCGAGCCGACCGCCGTCGGCTGTCCCGTGAAGGACGGCTACGCGTGGTTCGGCGGGCGCATTCCCCTCCCGCTCAATCCGAACCTGGGCACCGTCTCCACCATGCCGCCCGACGGCTACAAGCCCGCCTACGCCGGACCCTACGGGGGCGACTTCGACCAGAAGGACGTGCGCGCCGGCGCCCGCGTCCACCTGCCGGTGATGGTGGAGGGCGCGCTGCTCTTCTTCGCCGATCCCCACGCGGCGATCAGCGACGGCATCATCAGCGGCACCGGCGTGGAGTGCGATGCCACCGTCCGGGCGCGGGTGGCGCTGGACAAGCAGCGCGCCCTCGACCGGCCGATCATCGAGGTCGACGACACGGTGCAGGTGCTCGGCTTCGGCCCCACCGTGGAGATCGCGACGGAGGACGCCGCGCGGGGCGCCGTCGACTTCTTCGTGGCGCGGACCGGCCTGGACCGCCGGGAGGCCTACATGCTGCTCTCCATCGTCGGCGAGCTGCGCATCGGGACGTCCCCCCGGCCGGTGATGGCGGCGCGGCTCATCATTCCGCGGGCGGTGCTGGTGGCGGCGGCCGGGCGCTGATGCTGGTCGGCGCCTTCGCCTGCGCCCACACGCCCCAGCTCCTGGCGCGGCCGGAGAGCGAAGACCGCGACCTGGTGCTGCGCGTGCACGCCGCCTTCGCGCGCGTCCAGCGGCGCCTGGCCGAGCTGCGGCCCGACGCGCTGGTGATCGTCGCCGGCGATCATATCGAGGCGTTCTTCCTCGACGCGGTGCCGGCGCTGGCCGTGTACGTGGGCGTCGAGTGCGCGGGCGCGTTCGGGCCCTACCGCTACCGCTTCCTCATCCACGAGCCGCTGGCCCGCGCCCTGGTCGCGCACGGGGTCGAGCGCGGCTTCGACCTCTTCTACACGCAAGAGGCGCCGCTCGACTACGCGTTCTTCGTGCCGCTGCACTTCACGATGCCCGAGCCGGCGGTGCCGATCGTGCCGCTCCATGTCAACGTCTACCTGCCGCCCCAACCGACCCCGCGGCGCTGTCACGAGTGGGGGCGGGTGGTGGGGGAGATCGTGCGCGCGCGCCCGGAGCGCGTCGTCCTGATGGCGTCGGGCGGGATGTCGCACTTCCCCGGCACCGACCGCTACGCCTCGCCGGAGTTCGACTGGGATCGGCGCGTGCTCGACAAGCTGGCGGGGGGCCGCGGCGGGGAGCTGGCGGAGGTCACCGGCGAGGAGCTGGACCAGGTCGGCAACATCGAGCTGCGCACGTGGATCACGGTCCTGGGCGCGGTCGGCGATGCGAAGGCCGACGTCTACTGCTACGAGCCCTCCTGGCACCACGGCAACGCGGTGGTCGAGTGGCCGATATGACGACCGCGATCGAGCGGCTCCTCTGATGGACGAGGCTCACTACCGGTTTCCGCCGGCCAGCGCCTACCGGCTCAACCGCTGCCTCTACGCGCTCAAGTCCGATCCAGCTTTCCGGGCGCGGTTCCTGGCCGATGCCACCGCCGCCCTGCGCCAGATGGGTCTCGCCGAGGACGAGCAGGGCGCCCTGCTGGCCGGCGACCGGGAAGCGCTGCTGGCGCGCGGCGCCCACCCCTATCTGGTCTTCATGGCCGACTTGCGGCTGCGGATGGAGCGTGGCGAGACCACGTTCGAGTACTTCTGACCGGTCGCCCCGGCGACCGGCCCGGGTCAGGTTCTCTTCCGCTTGGTCCGCTTGTGCTCGTACAGGGCCTCGTCGGCCTTGGCCAGGAGCTCCTCGATGGAGGCGCTGCTCTCCGGCTCGAACCGCGCGATCCCCACACTCAGCGCCAGCTCGTAGCCGCCCGCCCGCTGCCGGTTGCGCTCGGCGAGATTCTCCTCCAGGCGAGCCATCATCGAGGCCGCGCTGTCCTCCGAGGCGTGGATGGCCAGCACGACGAATTCGTCCCCGCCTAGGCGTCCCAGCACGTCCGACTCCCGAAACGTCTTTTTGAGGATCTCGGCGGTGGTGACCAGGGCGGCGTCGCCTTCCTGGTGTCCGAAGACGTCGTTGATCTGCTTGAGACGGTCCACGTCGATGAACAGGAGCCAGAACCCCTGCTTCGTCCGGCGAGCGAATTTGACGTGCTGGCGGGCGACGGTGAAGAACCCGCGCCGGTTGTAGAGGCCGGAGAGCTCGTCGACCAGCGCGAGGCTGCGCAGGGTCAGCTGCGCCCGGTGCCGGTGCAGCGCCAGCTCGATGGCCGCGCTGAGATCGCGTTCGTCGAACGGCTTGAGGATGTAGCCGAGCGGCTGCGTGGTCTTGGCGCGCCGTAAGGTCTGTTGGTCCGCGTGAGCGGTGAGGTACACGATGGGGATCCCCAGGCGCCCGCTGATCTCACCGGCGGCCTTGACGCCGTCGATCTGCCCTTTCAGCCGAATGTCCATCAGCACGAGGTCGGGATGCAGGGCCTCGGCCTTTTCGATGGCGGCCTCCCCGGAGGCGGCCACGGCGGGCACCGAATAACCCAGGCCGTGCAAGGCGGTTTCGATGTCCTTGGCGACGATCGCCTCGTCCTCCACGACGAGAATCCGGGTCGGGCTCATCGTCGACCCCCCCTTTCGTTGGCGGTCTCTCCCGGGACTCGGATCGTGAATCGAGTGCCGGCGTTGCGCTGGACCTCGATCGTGCCTCCCAGCTGACTGGTGAGGGTGGCCACGAGCTGCAGACCCGATGACGGCGCGGTGGAGAGCGCGGAATCGGGCGGGAGCCCGACGCCGTTGTCACTGATGCTGAGCTCGCAAGCGTCGTCGGGGCCGGCGCGGAGGCCGATGCGGATCTCGCCGGCCTTGCCGGGCGGGAAGGCGTGCTTGAGCGAATTCGTGATGAGCTCGTTGATGATCAAGCTGCAAGGAAGGGCCGTATCGATCCCCAGCGCGACGGTGTCGAGATTCAGCGTGAGGCGGACGGCATCGGTGGTGATCCCGTACGAACGGAACAGGTTGACGGCCAGGCGCCGGACGTATTCGGCGAAGTCGATCGTGGCCAGGTCACCGGCTTGATACAGCTGCTCGTGGATGAGCGCCATCGACTTGACCCGGTTCTGGCTGGCCTTGAACAGCTCGAGCGCCCGGCGATCCTTGATCCTCAGGGACTGGAGGTTGAGCAGGCTGCAGATGACCTGCAGGTTGTTCTTGACGCGGTGGTGAAGCTCCTTGAGGAGGACCTCCTTCTCCTTGAGCGAGGTCCTGATCTGCTCCTCCGCCCGCCGGCGCTCGGTCACGTCGCGGGTGACGATGGAGAAGCCACGGTGATGGCCGGCGGCATCGCCCAGTGGAGCGAGGATCTCGTTGGCCCAGAACGATGTCCCGTCCTTGCGCACGCGCCAGCCGTCGGTTTCGAATCTCCCTTCGGCACCCGCTCGGTTCAGGTCGTGCTCGGGCGCCCCGTGGCGGACGGCGTCGGGGGGATAGAAGCGGGCGAAGGGCTGGCCGATGATCTCGTCGGCGGCATAGCCGGTAATGCGCTCGGCCCCGGCGTTCCAGCTGACGACGCGCCCGTCGGGATCGAGCATGAAGATCGCGTAGTCCTTGACGCTCTCCACCAGGAGACGGGAGCGCTCTTCACTGTCGCGCAGCGCGGCCAGCGCGGCCTGCAGCTGGCGCTGGCGGGCGGTGACCTCGGCGGCCAGGGCCGCCAGGTCGTCGCTCTGGGTGGCGAGCTCTTCCTGGAGCGTCTGGCGGGCGCGTTTCATCATCACCAGATTTCGGGTCCGCGCGCACAGCTCCTCGGCTGAGAAGGGCTTGGTGAGGTAGTCCTGGGCGCCCTCGCGAAGCAGTTTCACCCGCAGCTCGTCGTCGACCTTCCCGGTGAGAAGGACGAGGGGCACGGTGTCCAGCTCGGGATGCCGGCGGACCTCGCGCACGAGGTCATCGCCGCTCAGCCGCGGCATGATGACGTCGCTGAGGATCAGGTCCGGACCGAGCGCGCGCGCCTTCTCGAGACCTTCCTGGCCATCAAAGGCCGTGGCGACGCGATAGTCGCGGGCCAGGGTTTCCGCGATGAACCTGTTCATCTCTTGATTGTCTTCGACGACCAGCACCAGCGGGCGCGGCGGCTCCGGGCCCGTCCCCCCAGCCGGAGCGCGGGGCGCGGGCGGCGGGGTCTCCGCCCGATCCGGCTTCCCGCCGGCGGGGCGACTCTGGCGCAGTTCCTCCAGGGTCTGGCGCGCGACGTCCACACCATCGTCGGCGCCCTCGGCCGCGGTGTCGACCTTGGCGCCCGCCGGCGCCACCAGCGGCAGGGCCACGCTGAAGAGCGCGCCACCTCCGGGGGCGTCGCCGACGGTGATAGTCCCGCCGTGCAGCGCCACGAACTCCCTGGCGATGGCCAGCCCCAGGCCGGTACCGCCGAAGCCGCGACGTGAGCCGCTCTCGCCTTGCCGGAAGCGCTCGAAGATCGCCTCGCGGAGCTCGGGTTTCACCCCGGGGCCGTTGTCCTGGACCGTGGCCAGCGCGTGCTGGCCGTCGACGCGGAGTTCCAGGCTCACGCGACCAAGGTCGGGGACGAACTTGAAGGCGTTGGACAGGAGGTTCAAGAAGACCCGCTGCAGCTTCTCGAGATCGGCCTGGACGATGACGCTCCCCGGTGTCCGGACCGAGAAGGAGATCCGGCGCTCCTGCGCGAATGCCTCGAAGTGGGCGGCGGTGAGGCGTAGGAGCCGCCCCAGGTCGACCTCGGCGTAGTTGACGCCCACCTGTCCGGCATCCAGCTTGGCGACGTCGAGCAGGTCGTTGACGCGCTTGAGCAGCGTCCGCGCATTGCGGTCGATCACCTCCAGGTCGTGGTGCTGCTCCTCGGTCAGCCCGCCCACCGCCAGCAGCTTCTGGGTTGGCCCCAGCATCAAGGCCAGCGGCGTCCGGAGCTCGTGGCTCACGTCGGCGAAGAACTGCGTCTTGAGCTGATCGAGCTCCTTGACGCGGCGCCTCAGCTGCCGCATTTGGACCGCCCGGCTCAGCGAGGCCACGAAGTACTCCCGGTCGATGGGCTTCTGGATGAAGTCGTAGGCACCCCCACGCAACGCTTGCACGGCCAGGTCGTGCTCCCCGTGGCCGGTGATCAGCAACGTCGGCGTGTCCGGCCGCAGGGCCCGGATCTCGGCGAGGAGGGCCAGGCCGTCCATGCCCGGCATCTTGATGTCACTGATGATGGCGTCGTAGTCGGTGGCTGCGATCTGGCTCAGCGCCTCTGACGCGGTGTCGCAGGTGTCCACCGTCACCGCGTCGATTCGCAGCCGCAGGGCTTCGGGAAGCGCCCGCAACAGGGCGATATCGTCGTCGACAATGAGCACCCGGGCCGCGCTCATACCGCTGGCGGCGCCGGCCGATCGTCGGGGGCTCGGGGGAGCTCGATGAGAAACGTGGCCCCCTCTCCCGGTCGGTTGGCGACGGCGATGGTGCCGCCGTGGTCTTTGATGATCCCGTACGTGATGGACAGGCCCAGGCCGGTGCCTCGCCCCACTTCCTTGGTGGTGAAGAACGGGTCGAAGATGCGCTGCTCGAGGCCCTCCGGGATGCCCGGCCCCGTATCGGAGAAGGTCAGATCGACCAGGCCTTCCCCGACGCGGGCCGAGACGCGGACCAGCTTGTGCGGCGAGTCGGCCATCGCGTCGCGCGCGTTCGTGAGCAGGTTGATGAAGACCTGCTCCAGCTGAATGGCGTTCCCGATCACCACCGCCGGCGCCGGCCCCAGGTCCAGCGCGACCTCGATGTCACGAAGCCGGAGCTGCTCCTGCATGAGCGACAGGGCCCGCTCGATCACCTGAGTGATGGAGACCGGCTGGCGGCTCACCGACGCCACCCGTCCGAACGTGCGAAGGTGCGAGATGATTTCGGTGGCCTTGCCGACCTGCCGCATCGCGTTCCGCAGCTCACGCACGATGCGCTCGCCGTCCAATACGCCGAGCTCGATGAGATCGGTCGCGTTGCCTACGAACAGCCCGATGTTGTTGAGGGGGTTGTTGAGCTCATGGGCGACCCCGGTCGTGAGCTCGCCGAGCGTGGCCAGCTTGGCGGCCTGGACGAGCTGCTCCTGCTTGTCGCGCAGCTCCTGCTCGCCACGCTGGATCTCGGCGGTCGTGTCCTGCAGGTCGCCCATGATGTGGATCATGGCCTTGCGGCTATCCTCCAGGCGCAGGTTGGACCGGTGCGAGTCCTGGAGGATGTGCAGCAGGGCGCGCCGCGAGTTGTCGAGCCGTTCGGTCTGGCGGGCCAGCCGGCTGCGGTCCTTCTCGTAGTCCCCCAGGATGTGGAGCGTCGCCTTGCGCTGGTTGCCGAGGCGCTTGTTGACCTCGTTGAGGTCGCCCATGATGTGAAGCATGGCGCGGCGCTGCTCGTCGCGTTTGCGCAGGCGCAGCTCCAGCATCTTGACATGTTCGTGGAGACCGGCCTGGGACTCGAGCCGGTCGTCCGGCGCCGCTGCTTCCGGCCGGCGATCGCCGCTCCGCCCCATCAGATCTGCTGCCGCTCCACCTTCAGCCTCTCCAGCTCTTTCCGCAGGCCTTCCAGCTCCTTTTCGAGGGCGATCATCTTGAGCTCGCGGCCGACAACCACCTCCTCGAACTTCTCGAGGTCCAGGATCTTCTCCTGCAGCTCGGTCTTGGACTTCTCGAGGTCGCGAACCACCTGCTCGTAGGCGCGCATGTCGCGGAGGATGCCGATGGCGCCGATGACCTTGGCGTCGGGGTCGCGGAGGGCGGAGGCGTTGAGGGTGGTGGGGATGACCTCGCCGCTGGCGCTGCGGGGGTTGAGGCGGGCGTTGCGGGTGACGCCGCGCTCGACGACCTCGCGCAGGGCGGCGGTGAACTCCCGGGTCTCCTCGGGGCTGATGAAGCGCGAGAGGGACTGCTCGAGCACCTCGTCCTCGCGGAAGCCCAGGAGCTGGGAGACGGCGTCGTTGGCCTGCAGGATCTTGCCCTCGAGGTCGGAGACGAACACGGGGTCCGGGGCGTTCTTGATGAGGCTCTCGGCGTAGGCGCGGGCCTTGTCGAGCTCGCGCATGTCGCGCAGGATGCCGATGGCGCCGATGACCTTGCCGTCGGGGTTGCGGAGGGCGGAGGCGTTGAGGGTGGTGGGGATGACCTCGCCGCTGGCGCTGCGGGGGTTGAGACGGGCGTTCCGGGTGACGCCGCGCTCGACGACCTCGCGCAGGGCGGCGGTGAACTCGCGGGTCTCCTCGGGGCTGATGAAGCGCGAAAGCGACTGCTCCAGCACCTCGTCCGGGCGGAAGCCGAGGAGCTGGGAGACGGCGTCGTTGGCCTGGAGGATCTTGCCCTCGAGGTCGGAGACGAAGACGGGGTCGGGGGCGTTCTTGATGAGGCTCTCGGCGTAGGCGCGGGCCTTGTCGAGCTCGCGCATGTCGCGCAGGATGCCGATGGCGCCGATGACCTTGCCGTCGGAGTCGCGGAGGGCGGAGGCGTTGAGGGTGGTGGAGATGACCTCCCCGCTGGCGCTGCGAGGGTTGAGGCGGGCGTTGCGGGTGACGCCGCGCTCGACGACCTCGCGCAGCGCGGCGGTGAACTCCCGGGTCTCCTGAGGGCTGATGAAGCGCGAGAGGGACTGCTCGAGCACCTCGTCCGGGCGGAAGCCCAGGAGCTGGGAGACGGCGTCGTTGACCTGCAAGATTTTGCCGTGGAGGTCGGAGACGAACACGGGATCCGGGGCATTGGCGATGATCGTCGCGGCGTCAAGGTCCATTCTGGGCGCTCCCGCATCACCGCCCATTGCCAAGCTCCTCGGCCTGGCC